>JAXJTE010000126.1:0-12117 GCA_036309765.1 Caryophanon sp.
ATACATGGTGGTTGTGATGCTCGCACTTGTCATTCACTTCGTCGTGGTGTACGGCGGGGCGCTGAAGTTTTTAGCGAAGCAAAACCCAATTCACGTCATGAAAACGTTCATTCCTGCGATGACAGTGGCGTTTAGTACATCAAGTAGTAGTGCGACGTTGCCAGTAGCGATGAACATTGCACAGGAGAAGCTCGGTGTACCGAAGCCAATTAGTAGCTTCGTTCAGCCACTTGGTGCAACGATTAACATGGACGGAACAGCGATCATGCAAGGTGTTGCGACAATTTTCATTGCGCAAGTGTTCGGTGTTGATTTATCTGTACAAGAAATGGTGATCGTCGTATTAACGGCAGTACTGGCATCAATCGGAACAGCCGCAGTACCAGGCGCGGGTTTAATTATGCTTGCGATGGTATTAGAGGCAGTTGGTTTACCAGTAGCAGGTATTGCGCTCATTATCGGTATTGACCGATTACTCGACATGTCACGTACACTTGTGAACATTACAGGCGATGTAACGTGTGCGCTTTATGTAGCAGAGAGCGATCGTAAACGAGAGGCGAAATTAGCCGCCAAGCAAGCATAAAAAAGAGTGCTAGAGAAAATTTTCTCTAGCACTTTTTGCTGTTTAAAAAAAAGAAATGATAAGCAGTAATAGCGTAACAATCGTTAAGGCACTGTATAGCCATTTCGGCAACGTCCAAAACTTCAGCCAGCATACGGCACAAATGAGCGTGTTAATAATAAGTGCAATAATGAGCAGTACCGTGTTGCTAAGCGGTAAAAAGAGTGTCATGTTCAGCAGCACGAGCCCAAGTGATGCGACGACGCCTTCTTTTGCCGTTTTGCGATGCAGCATTAGTAGCGCACCAATCATAAACGACACGAAAATGACGCTCATTTCCTGCGGCGTTAAATACAGCACGCTGTTTAGCATCAGTAGTGTGAATGCCGTCATTGCGGTTAAGCCAGCCGCGTGCTTTGCGAACAGCTTCCATAATACTAAAAACAGCGAGAAGACGAACACCATAAATGATGAAAATAACCATTCTTGACCTTCTTGCTTCGTTGAGAAGAAATATAGTAAAAACATAAAAATCGGTGTCACAGCATACGTGAAAATCCATAATGCGTACTTTTTCAAAACAATTCCTACTTTCACAATATAAGTTCGTCTTTTATTTTACGCTGTTTTGCCTCGTAAATGTTACAAAAAATTATAAAAATGCAAGAATGATTATGGGGGCATTATAATCGAAGGAATAAGTAGAAGGGGCTTGAGTGCTATCATATAGCTCAAGCTCTTATTATACCTCTGCTACGTAGCCAAGTGCCTTTAGTGGACCTTGTGATAGCAATTGAATGACAAACTGTCCATATGCCTCAACATCAATTGGTTCTTCGGATTGGTAGGCGAATTGTGCAATGCTAAATGAAAGCGATGTAATAATCATAATGATTAAGTCGATTGGTACAGCTAAGTCGTCTATGTTTAGCTTAGGGATGAAAAATTGTGTGAAAATATGTTTGATTTGTTCGTTTAATGCCGCCTGAAACGATGCACTATTGCCGAGTGTTAATACGAATTGTAGCAATTGCTTATTGTCCTCATAGCAACGAATAATTTGAATTGCTGTATTGTAACGCGATTCGATAAAAGCATCGATATCATGCATGTTTGTGACGTTAGCTAGCAGTACTTGTTCAATTTTTTCTAGCATCTCCTGTTCAAAACTCTTTAGCATATGTGCTTTGTCTGTAAAATGTAAATAAAATGTGCCGCGGTTTAAATCGGCTGTATGTACAATGTCGTTAATCGTTATTTGCTGCATATCTTTTTCCTTCGATAACGTTAAACAAGCTTCTAACATCGCTTGGCGTGATTTTCGCTTTCGTCTATCCACATGCTCACCTCATTTTCGTGTCATTTATAGTATACATTCATTGCTCAACAAATAGATTAAATTTGTTTATTACTCAACAAAAGCTTCTTTTTTAGCGATGGTGTTCACGTCACAATTTCACTATACTTTAACTAGAAAATGAAAGGAGATGTAGTGAGATGGAAGAAGAAGTAGCGATTCAAATGAATGATGTCACGAAGCGTTTCGGCAAAAAGGTCATTTTAAATGCATTGCAGTATGAGCTACAAAAAGGGCATATTTACGGCTTTATCGGTCCGTCTGGCTCAGGCAAAACGACGCTCATTAAGCTCATCGTTGGCATGGACGTACCAAATGAAGGGACCATTACGCTATTAGGTAAAAAAATGCCGAATTTAGCCGTGTTACAGCAAATTGGTTATATGGCACAATCAGATGCGCTCTATACAGCTTTAACAGGTCGAGAAAACTTGCAATTTTTTGCCTCTGTTTTTAAGTTATCGAAGGCACAGACGAAAGAGCGCATCGCATACACAGCAAAGCTCGTCCATTTAAACGAGGACTTAGACAAAAAAGTGAGCGCTTATTCGGGCGGCATGAAACGACGTCTATCGCTCGCTATTGCCATTATTCAAAATCCACAAGTCATCATTTTAGATGAGCCGACTGTTGGCATTGATCCGGCATTGCGTGTGACAATTTGGAATGAGCTACTGCGCTTGAAAAATGAAGAGGGCAAGACGATTATTGTGACGACGCATGTTATGGATGAGGCAGAGCATTGTGATGAAATCGCGATGTTGCGTGATGGGCAATTTATTGCGACAGGCTCACCAGCGCAATTGAAGGCAGCGTATCGTGTGAATAGCTTGAATGATGTGTTTTTACAAGCAGGAGGTGCCGCAACTTGACCGTAGTCGCCTTAGTGAAACGTATATTGACACAAATTAGCCGTGATAAACGAACGCTTGCTTTGTTGTTCATCGCACCGATGCTCGTACTGACGCTCATGAATCTCGTGTTTAATGGCAATACCGTACGACCGGACCTTGGCATGATAGAAGATTACAAGCCGCTTGCGAAAAAACTAGAGGCAAATGGCATTGACGTACATATGTATGAGGAGAACGTACGCGACATACAGGGAATCATTGTTGAGGACGATTTAGATGGTTTTTTACAAATAGATGACGTCATCGAGCTAACGCTTCAAAATGATGATCCAGCCGTTGCGAAAGTGTTGGAAATGAACGTGAAGCAAGTGATGCAGCAACAGCTTGCACCGACACAAATGACCGAACCGACGCAGCTAATGCCGATCCATTACGTATATGGCAGCAGCGAAACGGTCGCATTTGATATTTTTAGCCCGATATTAATTGGCTTTTTCGTATTTTTCTTCGTTTTTTTGATTGCGGGGATTGGCTTATTAAATGAACGTACGACTGGTACATTGGAGCGCCTGCTTGCGACGCCAATTAAACGAGGCGAAATCGTGACGGGGTATATGATTGCGTACGGCTTACTTGCCATTATTCAAACGATTATCATCGTCGTATTTGCCGTAAACGTACTAGACATTACAATTGTCGGCTCAATTTGGCACGTTATTATCATTAACATCGTCATTGCACTCGTTGCACTGTCGCTGGGTATTTTGCTTTCGACATTTGCTAGCTCCGAGTTTCAAATGGTGCAGTTTATTCCGCTCGTCATCGTGCCACAAGTATTTTTCTCAGGCATTTTTTCAATTGAGGGAATGGCACAATGGCTACAAATTTTTGCACAATTTATGCCGCTTTACTATGCAGCAGAGGCGCTAAAAGCTGTTATGTATGAAGGTGCAGCGTTCGCCCAAATCCGCCCAAACCTTTATATTTTGCTCGCATTTGCGACGGTATTCATCGTATTAAATATGTTTGCGTTGAAAAAATATCGCAAATTATAAAAGAAAATGCTGTTGCAAACGTCGACATCCTCACGTTTGTAACAGCATTTTTATGTTAGTCATTGGCACGACATTGAAACGAATAGCTGTTTGTGAGTGCATCAGTCATCCCAGTAAAAGATTGCATCCCATACTAAATATTGCCCTCTAGGACGAGCGGATGTGCGAATCTTTTCATCAAATGGTAGCGGCTTGTCGACGAACTTTTTTTGTAAAGGGGTCAAATGGTGCTTTAGCAATAAGCGTGATAGATTTTTCGCTAACGGCTTGTACTTGTTGTCGATTGTGAGTTCTGGGTTTATCGGCATCGTCCCACCAACATTTGTATCCTTACCGAATTCGTCCAAGCTCGCAAATTGCCAAGCGTCATTGACAATTGCTGCTACTGGTGCAAGGCGGCTAATAAGAATGAATAACCCGCGACGATCTTCCTCTTCTTGTCCGTCCTTCTCAACCATCTTTGCAAACTGATCCGTCCAACAAACAATTTGAATGTATGATGCATAGCCACAGCCAAAATGATCGTTTGACACATTGTAGCGAATATTCGCCTGAGTCATGTCGTCAAGCAATGGTTGTAACGACTGCTCAAGTAGCACATCGTCCTGTTCTAAATAAGGGTATCGGTCACTCACAGGTTCTCTGCGAATCATCGCCTTTAGCTGTTGTTCTGTAAACATGTTACATCTCCTCTAAATGTCGTTGTAGTTCTTCTTTATACATCGGTGAAATCGGAATGTCGTTGTCGAGTATGAAGGAGGCGAACTGCTGAAAGCCTTGTCGAATCGCTTCTTCTACGACCTCCTTTTGCAGCGGCACACTCGTCATCGTTTTTTTTTGAATGGCTAATTAAATAGTTATCATCGCCCCAGATGTAATCGATATGCACATATTGCAACGTATAATGATCTTGATGAATGACGTTTAAATCGCTCAATGCGCTATCTAAAAATAAAATATAATGTTTGCCGCGCTTTTTCGTTGCACCGAGTAGTTGATTCCACGTACCGTATGCGTCGGTCGTCGTGTTTTCATAAAATAGCTCCCCGTTTATCGATAGTTGAAAATGCGCATCAAAATACGTATCATCTGCTTGCCAATGGACATTTTCGATAGCCATTTCGGCGGCTCTTTCATCGGTTAACAAAATGCCAATTTCTTCACCATTGATATGATTTAGCGGAAATCCGTTTTCAAATCGTGGAATCATCATTTGTATTGTTAGCAATCGTGACACCTGCTTTCTTCGTATGTGGACGGAATTTATAGCTGAAATTTGTTAGCTCTTTATATATAAATATTCGCTTTTAAATGGAAAGTTCCTTCTTTTGTATAGATGGCATAAATACAAGCTTCGCATCAATGATAAAATGCAACATGATCGGCAGTAGCAATGAACCGCTTGCGATATAAATGTTAAACAGTGCATAGCCAGCGATGCCTGTTGCGAGTATCCCTTTCCACCCTTGATAATAGTGCGCTAGTCCGAACAGCACGGCGCCGACAATGCCGACCGTTGTCAGTGACCAATCGAGTGGCAAGCTAAGTAAAAAGAAGGTCATCGCTCCCCGGAAAATGATTTCCTCGCAAATACCGGCTGTAGCAGAAACGAATAAAAAGACGATGCGCTCTTGCTTCGTTTGCGGAGTGTTTAGCGGAGTTGGAACAAATTCATACGCAATTTCAGCCACATTTAACGTCTCAAACGCTTAGCTTCATCATCGTGCGCAAAATGATTTGTAAGCATTATTTGAACGAAAATTTTGACGACGAACGACGCGCATTTGCGATGGTCGAGCAGCTGTTTCCGAACGCAGATGTGTTTTGCCAGCTGAAGAAAGAGCTCGATATAAACGGTGTTGTATATCAATAAAAACCGCGCGATTGGATTCGTTCCAGTCGCGCGGTTTGCTGTTATCTTTTTGTCATCACTTTTTCGAAGCGGAAAAACGCAAACTGTTCAAAAAGTGGATCGCCCTCGTCACAGTGCCCTTTATGATGAAATTCGACAATGTGAAAGCCGCATTTGTTGACGTAAAAATGAATGTTGCGCTTTTCGAAATACGGTGTGTACAGCGCCCATACGTTCGTTTCAGGAAACGCGGCTTCCAATAACAATAATTTCAGCGACCTCAATTATATTGTTAACGATTTTATAAACAATTCTAAGTCCATTCGCTCTAAATTTCAGTTTACGATAACCAGATAAGTTTGAATTTCTTTTATTTTCTAATTCTTCACCTATATTTGCTCCATTTTCTTGAATACGAAGTAAACCTTTAGCAATAAAGTTCTTTTGACTACCATCTAATTTGTTTCAATCTTTCTCAAACAACGGTCGCTTGTCACCGCGCCCGGCTTAACATTCCTCACTTACGCCGAGACGCAATACGTTTTGCTGTGCGGTGCGCAATGAAATGCCATTTGCGCCGCCTTCATAATCGGGGTCTTCAAATTGAATCGGGTCGTCCTCCCAAAAGCAAAGCGTACAAATTTCATACGTCCCTGGTGGTTCCTCGTCTAACGTTTTGTAGCCGCAGCACGGACATGTATATTTCCTCGTCGTCCTGCGTGCCGCTTCGTAAATTTTGTTGAGGACGTCGCGCTCTGTGTACGGCGGGCGCACCGCATCGTATTGCAGGCGGTCTTGCATTTCGCTAATTTCCACCCACTGTAATAAATAATCTGGATAGCCGGCATCACTGACAAAAGCAAAAATGTCGCGGGCGAGCTCATTCATTTTTGCTGCGTCGGTCGTGTTTAAAATGTCAGACGCAAGTAGTCGAATTATTTCGTCATTCGTCAAAGTCGGTAACGTGAGCTGTAATTCGCGCATCGCTTGTTGGAAACAGCTTTTGATTTCGAACAGGTTCGCGTCCTCGTTAAAAGCCGCGAGTTTAAAGAGGGCAGGTGATTCGTCAAGCAATGCTAAACGTCGATGTGCCCAGTCGATATAATCTGCCGCAATGACGGATTGCTTTTGTATGCGATATGCTAATTTTTCCATGTCCGTCGCTCCTTTGTCATATGTATGTTATTAGCATACGCAACTTCAACAAAATACGCAAAAAACGGCGTATGCTCCAAAATCGAGAGCATACGCCATTTTTTTATGTAGTTTTCCTCGAATGCATCGGCTCGTACACCGTATACACAATGCCACCGAAAATGAGCGCCATGCCGAGCAGCTGCCACATGTCGGGACGGAACGATAAGATGAGTACGTCAAGCACAATCGCCACGAGCGGATCGACAAATACGAGTACCGATACGATAATTGTCGATAAGCTGCGCACGCTATCAAAAAATAAATAGTACACGAAGCCCGTATGAATGAAACCAGTTGCCAAAATGTACGTCCAGTTCGATGTCGTTAAGCCGCTAAACACCGTAAAGTCGCAAAACGGCGCAAGCATGACGATGCCGACCGTCGTTTGAATGAACGTTAGCGCATACGATGATAAATGCTTAATTGTTTTACTCGTAATCATCGTCAGCGCATAAAAGCAAGCCGATAAAAATGCCCAAACGAAGCCGGAGTTCAGTACAGCGTCGATGCTGCCGAGCTCATGGAAGCCAACGATGAGTACGCTACCGAAAAAGCAGCTCGCCGTCGCAATCATCGCACCAATCGATAAATATTCCTTTAAAAACAGTGCGCCAAACAGTAACACGAAAATCGGAGCGATGTTATAAATCGAAATCGCCACAGAAATCGCCATTTCCTCAAACGCTTTAAATAAAAACACCCAGTTGAGCACTAAAAAGACGCCGCAAAGCACGGTGCGTAGTAGCTCTTGCTTCTCCCATTTCTCCGTTTTGTAGCGCTTGGTGAGCAGCCAAAGCCCACCTAAAAAGACAGTCGCACAAATGCAGCGTACAAACACAAGCTCGATTGCTTCAATGCCCGTTTGTCGCGTGAAAAAGCCAATGGAGCCAAAAAGCGCCATTGACAGTGCGAGCTTAATCATTGCTGAATAGTTCATGTTGTTCCTCCATTTTTACGTGTAGTGCGATTGATGCCAGTGCATATGCGTGCGCCTCATCACGACGAACGAAGCGCTGCACCCACTCCTCATACAGTATATGCTGTAACGCCACCTCATCCCACGCTGATTGCCACTGTTCCTTTCGCTCGCGCAACTCATGCGGGGCAGTGTAGTCGATGCCGTACAATAAACGTAAATATTCACGTCCACGCACGAGAAAAGCGTTCGGCTGATGCAGTGATTGAATGATAGCACCGACATACCCAAGCTCCGACCACTCCGTCCAAAGCGCTTTTGCAGCTGCCTCGTCACCTTCATTTTCAATCATTATATGCGGCGGCGCAACGAACATCGCATATGCCGCAAGCTGTTTCGCAAAATCGATATGCGTCGTCACAGGTGCGTCGAAAAACGTTTCACGGCTTGTCGCCACGAGCTGAAGCGGGGCAATTTGCAGCGTGTTCACAGCAATCGGCCAAACGTAATTGTGCAGCATAGCCTCAAAGCAAATGGCATTGCGCAGTCGCTCTGTATATACATCTTTTAAGTGGAGCGGTGCGAGTAGTTGCTCTGCTTGGCGTGCCGCAATTTCGTTTTTCGCAAACGGCAATAGCGCCGCCACATCATACTGCGTCGCATACGGGGCAATGACCGCCTCAAACAGTACGTAATCGGTATCGTCAAAATAACGAAGCGCACGTAATGTCTCCTGCACGCTCGCCACAACTTGTGCCTCAAATGCCGCTTCAAAAAACGGCGCACCTGCTGCATTCGTAATCGAGCCGAGTGCGTCACGCTGCAAGAACTGCTTGCCATACGCGGCGTCCTTTGCGATGAAAAATAGCGCACGATGCCCGTTTGCGTGCTGGCGCATTACAAGTGGCATTTGTTGCTCGCGGAAGTACGCAAACACCTCGTCGGGATGCTCTACATAATGTGCATCACTCGCAGGCGGTACTTGGCAAAATGTAGGCAGTGGCGTCATCATCATTTGCTTGGCACGTGCCTCGTTTAGTTCATGCGGCGTGTCGTTTATATAAATCGTATTTTCTTCTAACCGAATGTTCATCGATTCACCTCATTCAATCATTTCTTTTATTATCTCACAAACGCACAAAAAAAACCGATTCCATCTAAATGAAGTCGGCCGATGATTATTGCGCAATATGCGTTTTGATCGTGTCGTACAATGCGTTCGTGTCGCTCGCGTCTTTGAGGTTCACGTAATACAGCTTGTCGTTTGCAGTAAACGTAATGAACGGTGGCACACTTTTATTCACGAATAAAATGGCCTTATTGCCGTTCTCAAACTTGAAATGCCCTTTTAAATCCGAGCCGACTGCCGAGCCGTTCGTACGTAGCGAAATAGCAGGTAGCTCGTCGATTAGCTGTACATCGTCAAGCTCGTCCCATGCGAATGTGTCGCCGTACATGCCTTCGATTTTAAGCGCCTCGTCCGTCGTGGATACGCTCGTTTCTTGCGTTGAGAAATACAGTAAAATCGCGACGCCGACGAATGTAACGACGAGAATGATCGATGCGATTTTATTTTTGCGCTTGCTGTTTGAAACGTTTTTAGAGTAGCGACGTGAGTAAATCGAAGCGCCGATTGAAAACGCAACGAGCAGTAAAATAAATGTCGGCACGAGCCAGTCGATTTCTTGCCAAGTGGCGATGCCTAAGCCGATAATGCAAGCTGCGACAACATATAATATAAATGCTGTCGTTTTACTAAGCCCGTTAATATCGACCTTTTGTTGATCTTCTGGTGATAACGTGTTGTAGCCTGAAATTAAAAAATGCCATTTTAAATGATGAATGCCGAATGCTAAAACGCATAAAAAGATGGCAACGATGAATAATGCAATCATAAAAAAGCCCCCTATCGTATACTTATTATACGGTAGAGGGCGCAAAAAAGATTCAGTTTTTACGAGCGTGGTGCATCGTCTACGGTGAAACGCTCGGCAATGCGGTCTTGCTCGGATGCATGCGTTGTGAGCGTCGTGGACATATGCTCAAGCTCAGTAATTGTCGCACGCACATCTTGAATTTTCGTCGATACTTCCTGTAGCTCGGTCGATTCACGTTCGATTGCTTCTGCGATGTCAGTTACAGAGGCTGATACTTCCTGAGCCGATGCCGAAAGCTGCTCAGTCACGGCTGATACGTCGCCAATTTCGTCTTGCATCGTGTTGATTGCATTGGAAATGTTGTTGAACGTTTCGCCCGCTTGCTGAATCGTTTCGACACCTTCTGCGACAGAGGCATTGTTTTTCAAAATCGCCTGCTCCATTGCGTGTGTCGCCTGCTGAATTTGCTCGATAATGGTGCGAATTTGCCCAGCAGATGCATTCGATTGCTCGGCCAGTTTGCGCACTTCATCGGCCACGACTGCGAAGCCTTTACCAGCATCACCTGCACGCGCCGCTTCAATGGCCGCATTCAGTGCGAGCAAATTTGTTTGGTCAGTAATGTCGGTAATCGCCTGTACGATAACGGTAATTTCGTTTGATTGCTGGGCGAGCTGATGAATTTGCTCAGTCGTTTCGTCCGCATGTTTTGAAATTTCGTTCATTTTGAGCGACACGTCGGAAATAGCGTCTTGTCCATTGGAAGACAGCGTTACGGAATGAATGGCCTGCTCCTGTAAATGCTGCGTCGCCTCGGCAATCTTTTGAATACCCATTGCCGTCTCATCCATTGCGATTGAGCAGTCGTTCGCCGTCGCAGTATTACGATTGGCGAGCTGTAACACATGGCTGACGCGCGACTCAATATTCTTTGATTGCTCAGTCGTCGTGTCAATCGTGCCACCCATGTTTGATACGGAATGATGCACGTTAAGTGAGCTTTCCTTTAGTGTCGAAATGACTTGCTGCAATGAATGTTTCATCGAGTTAAATGACGAAGCGAGCAAGCCAATTTCGTCCTTCGATGTCGGTACGTCGGGAATGGTAAGCTGCCCGTCTGCTACAAGCTTCACGGAATCGTTTAAGCGCGTTAATGGAATCGTAATGACGCGGCGCATGTAGTACAGCACGAACACGATCGTCACGACAATAATGGCCACAAGTACGAAGCTTAAAATAATCGTTAAATTCGTATCGCGTATGTTGGCCGTCGTTGAGCTTTCGAACACTTGCACAAGCCCCGATTCAAACACTTTCGCCGCATCAAATACAGCGTCCGTCGCATTTTCTCCATCACGCTGGAATAACGACAGCGCTCCTGCATCGTTGCCTTCCTTCTTCAGTGCCAAAACATCTTGCATAACGACTTCATATTCTGCAAAAGCATTTTGCAAATTACCAATGACTGCGCGTGCTTCGTCAGTTTTCGCCGTTACAATGACTTCATCGAGTTGCGAGCGTAAATTGCTCATCACTTCCTCGTACTGAGCCGCGCTGCCATTTTCCGCTATTAAATAGCTTTGCATGTAATACGTTGCACGCGTGCTGTCGTTCGAAATGTTCGACGCATCCTCCAAAACGGGTAGTAAATAATGAATTGTCGACGTGTACGAATTGTCTACTTTGTCGAGCTGATAAATGAATGTTCCGCAAATAACGAGAACAAATACTAAAATAGTGCTGAAAGAAATCATCATACGTTTGTTAATAGACATGGATCAAACCCCTTCCTAAATAGTACATACCTTGCTAATATCGGTCTATTTCCTTGTATATTATACAGAAAATTCTAATATATTGCTATTCGGGCATTTAAGAATGATGCATTTTTTTCATTTGCAAGGTCTATAGTCTTACAATCATCGCGTTGGTACACCATATCTATTTCTTTTTGCTGATAAATTCAAGTAACTTTGTTGGTTTTAACGAAATTACAATACAGAAATAGCATTCGCTCGTCGTGTAACGGCTGTGGACGAATAAAGTACAAACTTATCGTGGACGTTCGATTTACGCACAAGCTAATCTATGTAGTTAATGACAATGTCACACATTTGCACATATGGTATTCGGTGAGTGCGCATGTATTTTTTTCAAAAGACCGGATGTAATTTTGCAATGCTCGTTAAACGCAGTACTATTTTGTGATGCATACTTTTCAAAATGTAACGTATTTACAATTCGTTATACGAAGTTAGTGAATAAATTTGTTAATACTTGAATTGTTGCAAGACGTACTCTGGTTAAAAAGTCTTTTTTATGATATAAAAAGAATCACTAGCGTCGCATTAAAATAATCTAACGCATTTAATTAAACTGAATTTTCTGTAATATACTCTAAACACAAAAAAATCCTTTATAATGGTTGGGCGGTAGGTAACCAT
>JAXJTE010000127.1:0-7478 GCA_036309765.1 Caryophanon sp.
CCTTTGACACGCTGTTGATCACGACCGACGACACCTGCAACTGCCTCGTATGTATTGCTTGCTCCGTGCTTCACCATCGCATTGACGCTTGTGACGATCGACTTGCCTGTTTTCGTTAAATCATCGACACCTGCTTGACGGCTCTCTGCGTCCTTTTGTAGCGTGCCTTGTACTGCCTTCGTTGTGCCATCTACTACGTGCGACGTCAGCTGAATGCCTGTTTTCGCCGCCTCGCTCGTCATGTCCCCTGTTTCACGAATGAACGTCGCCGCACTCTTTAGCCCTGCCTTCTCAACCGTTGCACTCACAACGTCCGTTGCCACATGAATTGTTGATTCCGTTAAATTTGAAGCTGTTTGAAATACTTTTTTGAATACCATTTCACATACCTCCCCTTTTCTTTAAAGCTAGCATAATTTACTCACCATTGCGAATATCCATACCACGTAAGCGAAAAAATAAACATTTTTCATGTTTCAACCTACGCGTCATTGGGAAGTATTTTAAATAAGAAAGCAATCGAATAGGGGGTTAATTATATGTTCTGTCACACTTGTAAACGTGAAATGACGATGATGCCTTGCCCGATTTGTGATGCAAAAAGCTTAAATGAAGTGAATATGACGGGTGAATACTTTGAAGTGAAAATGAAAAAGCCGTACATGCATGCAGCACCGACCGACGCACCGATGTACGAGGACGATGCAACGGATAAAATGATGCACGGCGAAGTAGTCGACGCGATCGATGAAGAAGTAACATCTCAATTTACAGTGAGCGTTGATGACATCAAAAACCGCCACACAGCACCACCGCCTGAAGGAATGAAGTTTTACGCAGGCGATGACGATGAGGACGACGCATTAACGAAACGATAAACGCACAAAAGAGTTGCTCGACATGTCGGGCAACTCTTTTTATGATGCATCAAAAAAAGCTGTACGACGTGTCGCACAGCTTACTGTTTAGAAGAAAATAAATAATAACGCAGCTACGATAAAGCAGTAATACGTAAAGAAATGTAACTTTCCTTTTTGCATAATGCCCATAAACCATTTCATCGCAAAGTACGTCATAATGAACGTTGCGATAAATGCCGCGATGTACGGAATCGCTAAGTCGCCTTTGTTTGGCTCATTTAAAAAGTCCGATAAACCCAGCACAACACCACCAAAGCTCACAGGAATATACATCATAAACGAGAAGCGAAGCGCTGTATCTTGACGCATGCCTGTCGTAACCGCGGTAATGACCGTGGCACCTGAGCGGCTAATCCCTGGCGTTAACGCAACCGCTTGACCAAGACCGACTAAAATCGCATCTTTTTTCGTAATGTCTTTATCTGTTTTGCGCCCTTTTAAATTACGAATTAACCAAAGCGCAATACCCGTGACAAGTAACATCACCGCAATGACATTCATACTAACTGATTCTGCAATAACATCGCTTAGTAACACACCAAGCACACCTGCTGGAATCGACGCGATAATAACGCATAACGCAAAGTTAAAATCCGTTTTGTAGCGGCGCTCTCGTGTTTGTATGTACTTTAAAAAGCCTGTCACTAATCGAATGATATCCTCGCGATAAATAATTAAAATCGCAAGTAACGATGCGGTATTCGTTAAAATCGCAAACGTAAATCCTTGCTCCCCAACACCTAAAATTTCACTCGCAATCATTACGTGTCCGCTTGATGAAACCGGAATTGGCTCTGTAAACCCTTGTACAAGCCCGATAATAATCAGCTTTAACGTATATAAAATATCAAAATCCAAGTTGTTCGTCTCCTATTCTGTAAATAAACTTCATGTACTACGACGAACAATTATACAACATGTTCCATCTGAAATCATCTTCTAACAGTAAAATGCGCTTGCTTCGTTCTTTCCAAGCGCATTTTCTTTTCTATATACGCTTTACGTGGTTAAATGAAAACAACACAATTTTATTAAAAGAAAGAGGTTTTTATGCCTGGGTTCCTATTTGCCATCTTGAGTGGCTTTTTTATTTCATTACAAAACGTCCTGAACGCCACAATTGGTACGGTCGTCAGCACATGGTCAACCGCGATGATTACACAAGCGGTCGGCGCGACAGGAGCATTGCTGCTGTACGTAGCGTTTCGCGAGCCGTCATTTTCGGCATTGAAGCAAGTGAAGACGCGCTATTTATTCGGCGGTTCATTTGGGGCAGTCGTCGTCGCATCGAGCGTTTTTGCCGTAACGTACGTCGGTGCGGCGATGACGAACGCGACGATGCTGCTCGCACAACTTGCCACGGTCATTATCATTGAGATGTTCGGTTTATTTGATATGCCAAAGCAGCCGATTGCACGTCATCAGCTGCTCGGGCTTGCCGTGATGATTGTCGGTGCATTGCTAATTACGTTATAGAAGGAGCGCGACATTTTGATTATCGGAATTTTATTTGCCCTATGCGCGGGACTATTTGTCGGCGTGCAAGGGATTTTTAACCGCCATGTGAACATGAAAGTGAGCAGTTGGGCGGCGACCGCGTTTATTTTAGCGACCGGCAGCCTTGCCTCGCTCGTCGTCGGCTTACTGCTAGACGGCACTGCCATTTTTAACTTTAGCGATATGAAGCCTGTCTATTGGCTATTCGGTCTTGTCGGCATTGGCGTTATTTTTTGTACGATGACGGCGATGCGCAAAATCGGCCCGACGAAAACAATCGTCATCGGGGTAATCGCACAGCTAACGACGTCGATGATTTTTGATATGACGGGCTTTTTAGTGTTGCCAAAAGTGACGCTCGAATGGACGCATCTTGCTGGCTTGTTGCTCATGATTGTCGGTATTTATTTATTCAATTATCAAAAAAAGGAAACGTACGCGTATTAAGCGTGCGTTTCCTTTTTGTTTTACTTATACGTATCTAAAAACTGCTTTAATGCAATCGTGATGATGTGGCTTTTCGTATAGCCTTTGTCCTCGCAAAATGCGTCGAACTGCTGCATAATGTCCTCGTCCACTGTGAACGTGCGGCGAACTTTTGGTGCTGCATCGTCTGACACATTTTGAAGTAGCTCATCTAACTTGCTTGCCTCTTCAATTGTTGATGCGTCTTTCTTTTGCTGTACGTCTGAAATAAGCTCGCGTAATAAGTCGATTTCGGCATTTGAGAAGCCGTCTACAAATTGCTCTGTATGCTCATTTGTCCACTTGCCAACTTGCTGGTTAAACGAATATCCTTGCTCCTCTAATACTTGCTGTGCTTTTTTCTTCGATACGCCAAACTTTTTCTTAACGCCCTTTAATTCCCCGTTTTGCTCTTGAATAATATAGTCAACAAGTTCCTGATAAAAAGCTAATTCTTTTGACATTCCGTATTCCCCCTTTGAATAGTTTGCTGCATCGCCTCTTGTAGCGATGCATCATCTGCTTGAATCCCGATATAACGCACCGTTTTTTTCATACCCATCATGAATTGCACGGGCTGTGGCTCATGTAATTCAACAATAAAATGCGGTGCTTCTTCGCCAAATGTTGGTGCTTGAAAATAAACAATGTCGCTCTTTTCCACCGTCATGTTACCATGAATCGCCTTCATGTTATCGCGGTGTAGCTCGGTGCGTTTTAATAAACCAAAGCTCACATACCACGTATTATTCCTATACACGGTCGGATTTAAACGCATCGCCTGCATATCGGCTAGCACGAAAATGACCGAATAAATATGCAGCGCTAACAACATATACGCGACAATTGGCATCCAATCGTGCAGCAGCCAATGGAACGCGACCGCTTCTAGCACAACGGCATGTAAAATCATGATCATCACTGGCACATACATCGACTGTTTATATAAAGTGTAACCACTTGGCGCCTGTTTTCTCCAGCCAAACACTGCATAGTACACGATTAGTACTTCTTGTTGCAATGCATGGAGTAATACGTTTTCCTTCATATATGTATTCGTCGCTTCAATTAGCGCAAATGGTAACGGTACGACGCGCTCCTTTAGCTTACGATAAATCGCTGGCGCATAATAAAGCGCATACGTAATTATACTAAGCTCGATTAAAATGAGCACACCTTCTGCTACTAATGCAGCGGTCGTAATACCTCGAAACGGTGCGAGCAGCTGTGCCGGAATAACGAAGCGTGCAAGCACAAGCCCTGAAATAACGAGCAGCGCAAACAATTTAAAGCTTTTCTTTTTCACATGTAGCGTCACAAGCAGTGGCACAATCAGCGCTAAATCGATAAGCGAGCCGAGTACGACACCTACTGCATCATCGTGCGGAATAATGCGCTGACCTGCTGATGTGTGATACAGCCACATATTACCGAGCAACACAACGAGTGCAGCGTATAGCCATTTCGTTTTAATAAAGTGATGCGTCATTCGCTATTCCCCCTTATTACTTCTAGTATACAAAACGTAGCGATATTTTTCAGTAATATTCACGAAATTTTTCGATATTTCTGTAAACAAAAAGAGAACAGGCATATTCGCACTGTTCCCTTGTTTATTATTTACGACCGATAATACGCTTTGATACGTGCAAGCCGATTTTTGGAATACGCACGCTCGCATCAATTCCTTTTGAAGAAAATTTCAGTTTCGCTGCACGTGGACCAATTGACACGCTCGGCCCAGCCGTTGATACGTTCACCGTCACCCCTGGTAAAATCTTTTTGCTTTTCGATAAATGAAATTTCATCGCCATCACCTCTTAGTCGTTGTTTTCCTTCAGTGCGAGTGCTTCGATAATTTTACGTCGACGCTCCTCCATTACATTATGATGGACGTAGCCGTATTTATCAAAAATTTCTCTCACCTTTTGACGATCTTCTGCAAGCAGTTCTTTGTGTATCGCCGTGTATCGTAAATTCGTACACGTTACTTTTTTACCGATGATGCTTGAGATTCGCAGCATTAAACGCTCAATCGTTTTCACCGTAATCGGCTGACCAGGCTTGCTGTGTAAACCGAGCCAAATATGTTCTGCCTCAATTAGCTCAGGAAACAAGGCGTGCGTACGCTTTTCAAACAGCGCAAGCCACGACAGCATCGATTCCGACAGCTCCAAATCACGATAGCTTTTCGCCCCGAATATGCGCACAATACGCGACTCAAAATCAATGTGCGACCATTTCATCTTCACAATTTCATACGGTTTTAGCGCAAGCTCTGACACGAGGCGCGTAATGCAAAAGTTACGAAGCGCCATCCAGCGATATTCATCCTCTGCGCTCGTGCGGTAAATTTGCAGCCATACGTCAACGGCTTGCGCACGGTCGGCATCATTTAGCACCGACAACGCCTTTTGCACTTTCGGAATCGGCTTGACGTATGCTTCTGGCACGGACTTAATCCATTCACGAAAATGCGCATAATGTAAAAACGTACGCAGCGAGGCAAATTTTCGGTTAATGCTTTGCGTGTTCGTGTAGCGCTCTTGCACATGCTCGCGGTAATCTTTCACGAGCTGCTTAATCGTTTCGTCGCGCAAATAATCTTCCTCTTGATCCCAGCAATATTGAATGAACTGCTTGCCGTCGATTTTGTATTGTTTGAGCGTTAACGGTGCTTTCCCCATCTTTTGTAAATGGATGATGAAAACAGCCCACGCATCAGTTAACGTTTGCATAGCATCTCTCCTTATTACGTGTTTCCTGTATTATAACAAATTTGGTCGGATAATAACTATTCTCATGTTTTTTTATTTACAGTATTCGCACATTTCGCTATATTAATCCCTTTTTTGACGCGCTTTCTTCAATTTCCGAGAAAATTCTGCCTTTTCGTGCGACCAGTTTGGATTTCTGTACTATAATAAGCGTATTGATATGGTTAAGGGAGATGGCATGCATGCAAGTAAAAACAATGAGACTTGAAGCAGAAGAAGCAAAAATTATTTATCAGGAAACAGCGGGGCTTGCAATTATTACGATTCACCGTCCACAGCTAAAAAATGCGTTAACGGCAAACATGTGGACGCAGCTTGCGAACATCGCATTACAAGTGTTAGACAATCCGAAAAACAAAGTGTTGATCATTCGTGGCTCAGGCGAAAACTTCACAGCTGGCTCAGACCTGAAAGAATTCAACTCGATTTCATTAGAGAAAGCCGAGGAAGCATTCTTACATATGGAGCGTACGATTTCGATTGTCGAAAACTTACCGATTCCAACGATTGGTGTGATTAACGGACCTGCGATGGGTGCTGGCTTAGAATTAGCGCTTGCTTGCGATATTCGCATCGGCTCTGAAAAGGCACGCATGGGGATTCCAGTTGGTAAATTAGGCATTACATTAAACAATAAATTCGCAAAACGTTTAGTCGATCTTGTCGGGCCATCTGCTACGAAGGATTTCGTCTTTACAGGTCGCGTGTACAAAGCAGAAGAAGCATTCAAAGTAGGGATGTTAAACTACTTAGTGGCTGAAAAAGATTTAACGCGTTACTCACTGCGCATGGGTAAGCTTGTTGCAGGTATGAGCCCAGCATCTTGCTCGGCGGTAAAACGCTCAGTGCGCGAGTGCATCGATTCAGCACCAGCACTATGGGAAGGCTCGACGCCGTTTGTTGATGCGATTGATTTCCCTGAAGGTGTGCGCTCGTTCGTTGAAAAGCGTCAGCCACAGTTTACACGTCAACGTTTATAGTTTATTATGAACTAACAAATGCCAGTAGGATACTTCCCCACTGGCATTTTTTTATATTTGCGAATCGACGACAACGTATTCAAAATATGCTACACTCAAATATAACATTTCATTTAAAATTTAAAAGGAGCGTTTGCAATGACAGCTACATATGCGCTACATCAATTGGCGCCATTACTTCAGATTGAAGAACAAGCCATTCTTCATTATATCGATTTAGTTCGACAGCAAGGCTATACTTTTTTTGATTCAGAGCAAAGCGAGCAATTCTCGGCTGATGATGTGAAACTGCTTCAAACCATTTTCATGCTTGAGCGAGAGCACGGCTTCCAAACGACTGAAGCCATTCGCCTTGTATTGTCACCTTCATTTGATGTAAAAACGCTGGAAAAGCCTGAGAAACGTCTTCAAACGTTACCAAAGTCTGACGAAAGTGTGCAGCATTTATCTCAATCGATTGAGCTACTAGCGACACATATTTCAAAAGTAGAGCTTCAAAACGAGCAGCTACTTAAAATTATTGAAGCACAACAAACGCAGCAAGAAGCGTTATTTGAGCAAAACGAAATTTTAAAGCAGCAGCTACAGCTATTATCGACTTCGATGGGCGACCAAGGCGAGCAGCAAAAGAACGGGCGTCAATTGGATCGTTTAGAGCAGCAAAACGCAGCGGTGATGAACTTATTAAACCGCGTCAACACACAGTTGCACGACCAAGAAATCGCAAAGCATGAAGAACAAAAGCAACACGAGGAAGTTGGCTTTTTCAAGCGTTTATTTTCAAAACTATAAAAAAAAGGTGGTGGAGAGCCGATTCTCCACCACCTTTTTTTATGCGC
>JAXJTE010000128.1:0-12145 GCA_036309765.1 Caryophanon sp.
CGATTCCTACTGCCCCTGCCATCTTTAAATTCTATTACTATGGCGGTTGTGGCGAAGTGGTTAACGCACCTGATTGTGGTTCAGGCATTCGTGGGTTCGATTCCCATCAGTCGCCCCATCTTTAAATATTGGGGTATAGCCAAGCGGTAAGGCAACGGATTTTGATTCCGTCATGCCCTGGTTCGAATCCAGGTACCCCAGCCATTTTTGCGGAAGTAGTTCAGTGGTAGAACACCACCTTGCCAAGGTGGGGGTCGCGAGTTCGAACCTCGTCTTCCGCTCCAATTTTATATGGCGGCATAGCCAAGTGGTAAGGCATGGGTCTGCAACACCCTGACCGCCGGTTCAAATCCGACTGCCGCCTCCAAATTTTTTTGTAAATCGGTTATAGATACCGGTTTTTTTATTTGGATTTTTTTAAAGGTAAGTGAAAAATGTTGAATTTTATGAAATGAAAATAGATTTGAAGAGTCATTGAATTGATTTTTTTGTGTAGAAGCAGTAAAAGGAGTGTAGCTAAAGTTGAAAATACTAATATGGTACCTTAGTCAAGGACAAATGTAAAAAAGGGTTTAAGCTACTAGGAGATGGTTTCTGTATTGTACAGGAGCCATCTTTTTTAGATTCCATTGATAGCGGTAATTATTGTAGTAGACCATGTAGTGATCGATTTTATTACGTACTTCTTGAAGCGTTTTAGTCGTGCTGAAATCAACCTCGTCTTTTAAGTGTCCGAAGAAGGATTCTTGTGGGGCGTTATCCCAACAGTTTCCTCGACGTGACATCGATTGACCAAGTTTGTAGTGCTTTAAAAGCTTTTGAAATTTTGGGCTTGTATAATGTACGCCTTGGTCAGAATGGATGAAGGCTTCTGGGTGGAGCTTTACACGCTTGTTTCGAATCAGTTTTTGAATCGTTTCTGTCGCAAGGTCAAGGGTGATTCGATCGGATACATGATAGGCTAAAATTTCGTTCGTGGAGCCATCTTTTATCGTCGACAAATAAGCCATCCCACCTGCGTACGGTAAGTAGCTAATATCTGTCAAAAGTACCTTCCCTGGGACACCTTGTTTAAATTGACGCTTCAGTTTATTTGGTACAACGGTATGTTCCTTTGTCGCTTTGGCAAGTTGTTTATATGGGTTCGGCTTGCGGTGCGGGCAAACGATCCCGTACTTGCGCATAATACGTTGGATTTTCTTGCGGTTCATCACGATGCCCAAGTCCTGTTCAAGCGTCATTTTAATCGAACGTGAGCCTTTCTTATAGCCACGGCGATTGAAGGCTTTTAAGATGAGGTCACGTGCTTCCAGATCCAGCTGTTCTTTCGTGGCACGCGTATCTTTTGCCTTTAAAAAGCTGTAATAGCCAGAACGAGATACGTGTAAGAGTTCGCAAAAATAAGTCACCATGCGCTTAAATGGAAACTGTGTCAATGTATCAGAAATGAGTTGAAATACTTTAGTTGTGCTTAGTTTTTGACGGTCGCTTAGCAGCCTCCTTTCTGTCGCTTCGAGCTTTTTTAGCATGTCCACTTGGCCCTCTAGTAGCTCAATGCGTGCCGCTTGTCTCTCCAAGATTTCGGCCATCGTTAATTCACGCTTCAACGGTCTGCCTGAGCTCGTCTTCCGTGTATCGGTTAGCCCAATTAAGCCGTTCTTTTCATACGCTTTACGCCAACGCGAGGAAGCCTGTTCGATACGCTTCCTGCCAAGGATCTCTACATCAAAGCCGTATTCTCGAAAAATTTGTCTGGGTGTTTTCCCGGCTAAATATTCATCGATAAATTGACTTTTAAACGTATCTGCATACGTAATTGTCCGTTCGCTTACCTTCACCACATGTGGGTTCTTCTGTAATTGTTCAATCTGTTTTTGTGTCAGTAGTTGTTTTGTCATTGTTGTCTCTTGTCCGTCCTATTTCTATTGAAAGTCTAGTATATAAAAAATACCTGTGAAGTGCACACTCTTTTTCAAGTGTCCACTCCACAGGTACCATATTATACTTTAGTACACTCCTTTTTTAATGCTCATATACGAGTGTTTGCCAAGTAGGTAAATAATGCAGAGCGATTGTAGTGTGATAAGTAGCATATAATGTGTCAAGGGCTTCATAAAGTGCAAAGGTAGATGTATTGTAGAAGCTAATGAAATCGCCTTCGAATGATTGGGCGGTTTCTATCGCGATTGTTAATGGCTTTTGCTTATGTGCAGCGTATGAAAATTCATCAGCTACGAGTGGTAAAATAGCATCTGCATCATTGCGATATGCCATAATGGTTACTTCATCGCTATGATCAATGAGCCAATGTGAAGCGGTGCCTGTGCCGAAATGATTTGTGTATGTGATGTCATCAAACCAAAATGGCATATCGATTTCAAAGCGTAGTGCAAGTGCATGGGATGCTTGCTAGAACTTTTGAATGTAGAAAAAATATTGCTCGAGCAGCTGCTGTTCATTTTGTTGCCAAGATGGGTCGGTATATGGTTCGACGTCGATGTGAATACCCGTGAAATAACCGTATTGCTGCTGGAATTGTGTAACCCAATGAAGGAAGCGTTCGGTTTTTTCATCGTCTTGAAATTGTAATCCAGCAAAGCCTTCGAGTGCATAGATCGCGATGTTGTGCTGTTGTAGTGTGTTGAAAAACGGCACGTATGCTTCATGAGACAGTTCGCTTTCGACTTGTACATATACTTTTGTAACGCCTTCGGAAATTAAAAACTGCGCATCGGCTTCAGTTAAGTTATAAGCGTTCCAAATCCATGTCGCTTTCGGTACAGGGATAAATGTAAATGATGTTGTATACGGCGTAATAAGTTGGTCGTGTATGCTGCGTACATTTGTGATGGAGATGTTGTACGTGCCGGACTCTTTGTAAGGTGTTAGTGGGCTAAGTTGTACCGTCATGTCATCTAGCTGTGTAAGACGTGTTGGGTGAAGCTGTCCACTGGGCGTTTGGATTTGTATTGATGCAGAAGATAGTGATTGCTCATCAAGTGGCTGTGAAAATGTAATTGTCCACGCTTTTGTTGAAGAAACGTCGGCTGCTTGTGTACTAGGGCAAATGATAAAAAATAAAGTGCATAGTAATACACATATGCGAATAGTCATTGTGTTCATCCTTTCCTTTATATAATAATAACGAGTAATGATGGTGGGAAGGGGGTTCGTCGTAGTAAATATGACAATTTCGATACAGATTCACATGTTTTATGTATAAATAGGCAGTGGCGTTTAGTACAATAAAAGGAAAATGGACGAGGAGGGGTTATGTGAAACGCAAATGGATGGCGATGCTTTGTGCGATGTGGCTCGGGATTTCGAGTGGGCAAAGCGTGCAGGCAAAGGGGTTTTCAGATTTAGCTGGAAATAGTCACGAGCAAGCAATCGAGGCGTTAGTTGGGCAGCATATTATTAATGGCTATGAGGATGGGACGTTTCGACCGAACAATGCGGTGACAAGGAATACCGTCGTAAAGCTTCTTGGGCGATGGATGCAAGCAAATGGTTACGTCGTGCCTGAAGATGCAGCGCAAGTAAGTCGCTTTGAAGATGTGGCGTTAACAAATGATGTCGAATTAGCACAGCTAGCGGCACTTGTGCAAGAGGAAGGCGTGTTCGTTGGGGCAGAAGGATTTTTAAACGGAGCGAATACGATGCAGCGTCAGCATATGGCAGTTGTGCTTGTGCGTGCAATGGATGTTATGTATGGCATTGATCTTGTGAAGCAATATAAAGAAGCACAGTTCACATCGGTAATTCAAGATTTAGCGCTTGCAGGTGATGAGGAGAAAATGGAAGCTATTGTGGCGCTTGAGTACGCTCAAATTACGACGGTAGAAACATTCCAGCCGACGAATACCGTGACGCGTGCGCAGTTTGCATCATTTTTACATAGAGCGATGGATTATGTTGCATCACAGCAGCTAGACGAGGCATCAATGCTTACGGAAATTGATTTAATCGATGTAACGAGTATTACGATTCAAGATCGTGCTGTATTGTATGCATCGCAAAATATGAAGCATGCGATTGGTTTATGGCGAGATGCGGCGCGTGCAGTACCGTTTGAAGTCGTAAATGGTGCGGTCGTTAAAGTGATGATTGGCAATGAAGCATATTACATAAAAGCAAGTGATGTAACGGCAGCGAGCAATGTCGCGATTGAACAGCAGCCGCATGTTGGTGCAGTGCGAACAGCAGCGTATTACCGTATTACCGATGTAGATGGCAATATGATTGTAGAAGGAACACGCCAAACGAAGCTGTTTGTCACAGGGATTGAAGGGGATTTTTATACCGTGCAGCTTGGTGGGCAAAAAGCATATGTTGCAATGGCGCAAACGACGCTCAGTAGTCGTATGCCGCTAACCGTTGCAACGGACACACCGTATTTAAATACAGCGCTAAAGGCAGTTGGGCAGTTAACGAAAGGCTTTACATTTACAGCGAGTGGTGCGACGAGTCAATACATGAAGCTAGCATCAAATGACGGGATGTATCACGTGAGCCGTCAAGCGTTAGTCGAAGGTAATGGTGCAAATTCGCTCGTTGCACCAGAGAAAGGACGATTCGTAACGAAAATTGTCGCACAGCACGACGCGGCAGTAATGAATCGAGACGGTGTGAAGATTGGTGTCATTGCGAAAGGGCAAGTGTATGAGCTGTTGAATATGACGGATACGATGGGCATTGTGCAGTTTGCAGGTGGTGCAGCGTATGTGCGTTTAGCTGATTTTGTGCATACGAACCAAGTCGTGCCGAGCCAAAATATTTCATACGACGAAACGGTGCATCATATGAACGTGTTTGCACAGCTATATCCAGAGTTTACCGAGCTTGTTGCGTTCGGTGAATCAACGGAAGGGCGAGCGTTGTATGCGCTGCGTATCGGCAACGGGCAAAAGGAAATATTAATGGATGCCTCGATTCATGCACGCGAGCATATGACGACGAATGTGTTAATGGAAATGATGGATGCGTACAGCTATGCGTATGTGAACGGGCAAAGCTACGGTGGCTACAACGTGCAAGCGCTATTAAATGAAACGTCGATTTGGTTTGCGCCGATGATGAATCCTGATGCGGTAACACTTGTACAAGGTGGGTTAGCTGCTGCGAAAGATCAAGCGGCAATTTTGAAGCTTAATGAAAATAGCCGTAACGTTGGACGTTGGAAGGCAAACATTCGCGGTGTTGATTTAAACCGTAACTTTGATGGTGGCTGGAACCGAAAAGAAACAGCCGCAAAGCCGTTATATAAAAACTTTAAAGGCTATAGTGTATTTTCTGAAGTGGAGTCGCAGCACTTGCGCGACTTTATTGCGAGCCATTCGTTTGCATCATACATTTCATGGCATTCGTCTGGACAAATTATTTATTGGGCACATGACCAAACAGCAGCCGAAGCAAAGCGAGATAAAGCGTTAGCACAGCGCGTCGCAAACGTCACAGGGTATTCACTCGTGCCGCCACAAGCTGGGTGCTGTTCAGGGGCATCGACGGATTGGTTTATTCAGACATATAGTATGCCAGCACTGACGATGGAAATTGCGCCGTATGCAGGGGAAGGACCAGTGCCGCTTAGTCGCTGGGCAGATGTATGGAAGCGAAATGATACAGTCGGCTTACTTGCAGCAACAGAGGCAAATAGTCGGTAGTGGAGGGTGCGTCGTCATGGCGCACTCTTTTTGTTGTATTTGCGCGTGTAATACGTTAACGTGAATAACGAGGTGAAAGAACATGAAACAAAGACCACAACGATTACAAATGGGTGATACAGTCGGCATTATCGCACCAGCAAGCCCGCTTAGCCGTGAGCGATTGTCACTTGCATTACCGATGCTTGAGCGCTTAGGACTGCGCTACGTGTTAGCGGATTCAGTAATTGAAGGCGACACGCATTATTTAGCAAAAAGCGATGAGCAACGCGTTGAAGAAATTCATGCGATGTTTAAAAATCCAGAAATTAAAGCGATTATTTGTGCGCGTGGTGGATACGGCACAGGACGCTTACTCGACAAGCTTGATTACCCATTAATTGAAGAGAACCCGAAGATTTTTTGGGGGTACTCAGACATTACAGCGCTACATACAGTCATTAATGAATATGCGAACTTAGTGACGTTTCACGGTGACATGCTCGGTGATGCGTCGCGTGATGATTTTAGCGAAGCGAGCGAGCGTATGTTTTTACAGCTGATGCAGCCATGGGAGCTTCATTATGACGAAACGCGCAGTCCACTTACGGCAATTGTTGGCGGTACTGCACGCGGTGAGCTAACAGGTGGTAACTTAACGCTGCTTACGTCAACGCTCGGTTCGAAATATGAAATCGATACGCGCGGGAAAATTTTAGTCATTGAGGACGTTGAGGAGTCGCCGCTTCACGTTGACCGTATGCTGAATCAACTGCGACTAGCGCGGAAGTTTGAAGGGCTAGCAGGCATCGTCATCGGTAGCTTCACGTACTCAAAGTCACTTGCACCACAAGATAGCACGTTTGATGCGGTGTTTGACGATTATTTCGGGAAGCTGAATGTGCCGGTCGTCAAAGGTTTTAGCATTGGTCATTGTGAGCCAAACTTTGCGATTCCGTTCGGTGTCGATGCGTTACTTGATGGTGATGCGAAGGCGTTAACGATTTTACCAGGGGTTGAATAAATGAAAAGGTGTGCGAAATCAACTTCGCACACCTTTTTTTATTTGCGGTTCGTAATGAGTACACCTGCGACGACGGCTAAACCACCAATCACTTGGAACAGTTGAAGCGATTCGCCAATAAATAACGTCGCAAATAATGCTGAGAACACCGGAATGAAGTTTAAGTAAATGCTTGCGCGGCTTGCACCGAGCTTTACGACTCCTTTATTCCATGACAAGAAGGCAACGATTGAAGCGAATGTGCCGACGTAAAAAATGGCGCCGATTGATGATGCGTGCCACTCCATTGGTTGAGCGGCAGTAACCGTTTCGTATATGAAAAATGGTAGCAACGTCACGATACCAATCATAATCGTCATGAAAAACGTCGGCACACCAGGTAATACTCCGGCGTATTGCTTAATGAGTAGTGAATACACACCCCAGCATGCGACGGCGAGTAATACAATCATGTCACCGCGGTTAAATTCGAACATTTGTAAGCTTTCAAGTGAGCCGCCTGTTAAAATGAACAGCACGCCAATCAGCGAGATGCATGTGCCGATGACTTGATAGCGATTTAAGCGCTCGCGTAAAAATAAAAAGGCAAGTATGTAAATGATGATTGGTGTCGATGAGTTCATCAGTGATGCGTTAATCGACGTCGTGTCGTGCAGCCCGATGTAGACGAGCGTGTTGAAGCCGGCAACACCTGTGAGCGATAAAACGACGACAATTTTCCAATGCTTTTTAAATGTCGGCAAGTGCGCCTTCCAGCTCGTAAAGGCGATTGGTGCAAGAACGAGTAGTGCGATACACCAGCGATAAAAGGCGAGCGCAATCGGTGGAATGTCGTCGCTAACGGCACGTCCGATCACGAAATTGCCGCCCCAAAAAAGCGTGGCGATGATGAGTAAAAGTGGTGCAGGAATGGACATAAGAAACCCTCCAATAAAGTTTGTGCGGATTGAACTATAGCCGTCTAACAACGTATAGCCATCGTCTCCACTATGTGATTGATGAACTGTCAGTGAAAAGACATTTGAGCTATATGTTATCATAAATTGATTTCATATAGCAGAATATAGTAAAATCGAACTTTTATGTTTCGTTTAGCATGAGAAAAAGAATAAACTTACTAAAAATAAGGTATAAGCATAGTAATGAGGTGATGACTATGAGCGTACGTAAAAATTTAGTAATGATTTATTTTGCCCTTTTATTAATCGTGTTAGCAGCAGGTATATATATTGCGCATCATGTGTTTCAATTAATTGACCCGTATGTTGTGACGACACAGACGCGCCAAACGAGTATGGTCGTGCAGCTTGCTGGTATTGCGACGTTTTATATTGGCGCGATTGCATCGGTCATCGGTGCCATTGTGCTGTATCGTTTACGTAAGCGTGTGCAATACATTCCACGACTGATCGCGCTGTCGCTGACGTTTTCGAGCATGGCGATTATTGCATCGGGCGAAGGTATGGTCGAATATCATTTTTCGATTTTCATGGTGATGGCGGCGATTGCATATTTTGAGAGTTCGCGCATTATTATTACGAGTACGATATTGTTTGCGGTGCATCATTTAGTTGGTTATTTTGCAGTGCCAGAAATTATTTGTGGCATGGCGGATTATTCGTTTTCGTTGCTGCTTGTGCATGCGATGTTTTTATTGCTGACGAGTGGCGTATTACTGACACAAATGTATGTGCGCAAATTAAATATGGCAAAGCTTGTACATGAAAAAGAACAGGCAGAGCAGCGACTAGAAGCAGCGACGCACATTCACGAGGCGACGAAGGAAATAAACGCGCTGACACAAACAATTGATGATGATGTGCATGTATCAACGGCGACGAGCGAAAAAACGTCGGTCGCACTAAATGAGCTTGCGACAATCGCGAAGGAGCAAAGCGGTTATAGTAGTCGCATTCAACATGAGCTTGAAGACGTTGTGATGCAAACGCAAAAAATTGTGCAGCAAATTAATAGTGCGACAGCAGCGGCACACGACATGGTTGCCGAGGCGACAGAAGGACGAGCACAAATGGAAAAAACGAGCGCGAAAATTGCTGAGCTGTGCACGAAAAATGAGGAGATGCAGCACGTTGCCCAATACTTTAATACACGTATGAACGATATTACGATGAGTTTAAAAGTCATCCAAAATATTGCGGACGAAACGAATTTGCTATCTTTAAATGCAACGATTGAAGCGGCGCATGCAGGTGAGGCAGGAAAAGGCTTTACGATCGTAGCGAAGGAAGTACGCAAGCTTGCCAATTCGTCAGCGGCAGCAGCGACGAACATTGAGTACATGATTACGCAGCTACAGCAGCACACCGAGGAGCTGCTCGCGACGATTTATCATTCGAGCGAGGCGACGAAATGGAGTGCAGCCGAAGTAAGTGAAACGGAAATTGCGTTTGATAAAATGACAGAGCGCATCGATGAAGTAACCGAAAGCATTAAGCAAACGTACACAGTAGCACAAGCCATTGAGCAGCACGTAGACGGCGTTGTCGGCACGCTACAGGAAGTGAATGAGACAATCGGGCAGATGGAGAAAAACACAGGCTATATCGCAACGACGGCGGAGCATCAGTCAAATATGATGCATACGTTAACGGACGTGACGTCGGAACTGCGACAATTAACGGATCATGTGACATTGCAGCTTGAGCGGTTGCACGTATAAAAAGCTAGAGGTGCTGAGCCTCTAGCTTTTGTCATGCTGTTATAATATGCGCATCATACGTGCCGCCATTAATTTGTGTAAACATATTACCTGCCGCGTGCAATAGCTTCGTATTTTCCTCAACAGACAGCGACGGGCGTAAATAAAAAATATGCAGTGCATCCGTCGTTTGTTCCGTCACGGCCGTGCGAGCTGAATCGACGTACGGGCTGCCGAAGCTACTGCGTGCGTCTTTCGTGTGCATGATGTGCGTGAGTGTTACAGTGCGTCCGTTTAATGCCTCGTATTTGTCGTCTGCCGTGCCGAGAACAACAGTAATATCACCTTCAAGCTTTGCCGCATCATACAGCCCAATCGGAATTTCATAGTTCATCGAAAAGAAGTTGTTTAAATCAACGCCGCTATTTACGGGCGTGACGTAATTTGCCTTTGCGACGCGGCGCAGCAAGCTCTCAGCAGAATGACGATAGCGGTTCGAGTCGCCGCCGAGTGTTTTCCAAAGCGTGCGCCATTCGGCAATACCAGGGCGCGTCGTCACCGGAGCATCTTGCATTTCAAGAAACAAGTTTTCTTGGTATAATTGTGTGCGCCCTTTAATCATTTGAGGTGAGTCGCTAATTGTGATATTTTTGTATGCAATGACACCGATTTGTACGTTCGGAATAATGTGTGAAATCGTTGAATGAATTGAGATGTTCATCGTTTTCCCTCCAATAAAAGAATGATGTATCAATACTTTAACATACGTAACGATTATTAGTAGTGTAGCATAAGGAAGGAGCTGATGCGTATGACGATTACACAATTACAACAAGACTTCATTGCGTATGCCGCGTCGATTGGCGTGGATAAAATTGGTTTTACGACTGCCGCACCGTTTATGGAATTAAAAAACCGTCTACGTCGCCAGCAGGAGCTTAACTTCCAATCAGGTTTTGAGGAATCAGACGTTGAATTACGCACGGAGCCGACAATGCTGCTGCCACAAGCAGAGAGTATCGTGTCGATTGCACTGGCATATCCGTCACGCATGGACAACGCACCAACTGGCAAGAAGGGCGAACGTCGCGGTATTTTTTGTCGTGCATCGTGGGGTGTTGATTATCATGTGGCGGTGCGCGAACGTTTAACGAAGCTTGAAGCGTGGCTACAAGAGCGCGTACCAAACGTGCAAATTCGTTCGATGGTCGATACGGGTGAGCTTGTTGATCGCGCTGTTGCGGAGCGTGCCGGCATTGGTTGGAGTGCGAAAAACTGCGCGGTTATTACACCGGAGTTTGGCTCGTACGTTTATTTAGGGGAGCTTATTACGAACATTCCGTTTGCGCCGAGCACACCGATGGAAGATGAATGCGGTGATTGTCGATTATGCATTGATGTTTGTCCGACCGGTGCGCTCATTGAAGGTGGTCAGCTCGATTCGAAACGCTGCGTCGCCTTCTTGACGCAAACGAAAACGATGCTGCCAGACGAGTTCCGCACAAAAATTGGCAATCGCTTGTACGGCTGTGATACGTGCCAAACCGTATGCCCGAAAAATAAGCGAAAGCATAACGACTGGCATGTGGAATTTACGCCAGACCCTGAGCTTGCGAAGCCGCTGCTTGAGCCGCTTTTACACATGAGCAACAAGGAATTTAAGGCGAAGTTTGGGCATGTGTCTGGCTCATGGCGCGGCAAAAAACCGATTCAGCGCAATGCAATTTTAGCGCTCGCGCATTTTAAAGAGGAAGCGGCAATGCCATCGTTAGTCGAGCTGCTTCAAAACGACACGCGCCCAGTTATTCGCGGTACGGCGGCGTGGGCGATTGGCAAAATTGGGGCAGACGGGGCAGAGGACATACTGCTACAAGCAAAAGCAAAAGAAACCGATGAAGAAGTAATAGCCGAAATTCATAAAGGGCTACAATTATTATGTTAGGAAGTGTGCATTGTGCCATTACACATTGTGTTATATCAACCAGAAATTCCTGCTAATACAGGAAACATTGCAAGAACGTGCGCGGGGACGAACACGAGCTTGCATTTAATTCGTCCGCTCGGATTCTCGACCGACGATAAAATGTTAAAGCGTGCAGGGCTCGACTATTGGGAGCACGTGAACGTCGTGTATCACGATTCACTTGAGGACTTCGTAAAATATAGTGAGGGCGGCGACGTTTATTTAATTGAAACGTATAGCGATGAGCCGTTTACGACGCATGACTTTAGCGACCAAAACAAAGACATTTACTTTATGTTCGGGCGTGAGACGACGGGCTTACCGAAAGACTTTGCGCAGGCGCGTGCGGATATGTGTTTACGGATTCCACAAAGCGATCACGTGCGTTCACTCAATTTATCGAACACAGCGGCAATCGTTATTTACGAGGCGCTGCGCCAGCAAAACTATCCAGGATTAAAGTAGAAGCGGCAAAATATGCATTGACACATTAATTGATAAGGATTATCATTATCAATAAGAGCGTTGCCACTTCGTCATGGTTGAACGCTCGTTTCCTCCCTTATCTTTTTGTATGTATCGATAATATTGTTCGCAAAAAGCACATGAAACGGCTTGGACTACCGTTTCATGTGCTTTTTCACGTTTATTGGGTTCTTCACGATAATTCAGGGTTGCTTTCCACGTCGAGACAGGCTTTCCGCGGGCGCGGCTCAAGCCCATAGCTGTCAACTTAAGAAAATTGATATACTTCTTTTAAAAGGATCGTTCAACGCGCCTTTTAAAAGGAGTTTTTTGATGAGACAAGAAATGGAAAAAGTATTACAAGTGTTATTTGCATGTTTGACGAGCGAACG
>JAXJTE010000129.1:0-9371 GCA_036309765.1 Caryophanon sp.
GAATCATGAAGCTATTAAACGCAAAAGAGTAAGAACTAAGCAAAGAAATAAGGCACTTTCCATTCAGAAACGAATAGGAAGTGCCTTATTTGTATTTAAAGAATGGAAATGTTATAAAAACGGAAGTTTTTCAGTGCCCTCCCTGGTGCATGCGTTCTCTTTTTTGCGTTATAGCCTTTTGCGGCGAATGCGTTTGTCGGTTGCTTGCTCGAATTTAATTAAAAAGACGTTACGCATCGCACGACTGACGAGCTTTTTGTCGTAAACGTGCTCAAGCTGCGCGCGCGTTAAGTTCGTCGTAAAAATCGTGCTTTTGTGCTGACGAGCGTTTAATACAGCACGAAGCACGCGGTTAACGAAATCGCTTGCCGTTTTATCTGTGTGGACGTTGCCAGTTTCTGCGCCAATGTCGTCCATCACTAAAAAATCGACGTCACTCATAAGGTCAATAATATAGCTTTCAGTGAAGCGGCTTTGCTCGTTGCGATAAGCTGTACGCACACGTCGAAGCGCTTCGTCAATGTCGACAAATAAACAAGAGCGCTGCTGATTGTCCGTTTCGTTTAGTGCCTCAAGCATGGCCATCGCTAAATGCGACTTGCCCACACCCGTGTCCCCCGTAAACCACGTGTTAAACGGTTCGTCATCGTTGCGATATGCATGTACCGCCTTCATCGCCTCCTGCTTGTTGTGCCATTCCTCCGTATGCGGCATGATGTTTTGTGTATACGTTTGAAACGTTGCACCGACGAGCGTTTTGTCCTGTAAAATCGACGCCGCCCGAAGCATGTTGTAACGTTTTTTAGCGATACGCTCGGCATGCTCGATATTCATATGCTTAGTAAGTGTCGCCGTTTGCTTATCCGCCTCACAAATCCAGCAAATGAGCTGACCATCGACGACATGCATACGTTTTTGTCGGTGAATGGGGCAGCACTCTGTATTAGAAGTCGATGCCGTCAGTATAGTGCGTAGTTGTTCGAACATAGCGATTACCTCCTGTCGCTTGCGCTTGTAAATAAAGCGTCGGGAATTTTTCACGAAGCTTGCGAGCGCTTAATATATGCTTATGCCAAAAATCGTCGTGCTGACACCAATGAATACAGTTGCGGATGACGTCATATGCAATGCCGTCCATTTCATGCATGAGACGTAAATCGTTTGCCCACGTCTTTAAATTCGGCTGACGTGCATACGGGTTGTTTTGCTGAATGAGCGCATATAAGTAATTGGCTAACTGCATCGGCTGTTCGGCGACGTTCTTTCTCGTTGTATTGTTAACTGTATTTCTAAAACATGTATTATTCTCTTTGGCGTTTTCACCTACACGTACAGCGCTACTTTCACCTACAGCGTCACGTTGTTTTGAACGAGGGGCAATGTCCGTTTCGCCTATAGGGGTGCATGCGTTTTCGTCGATGCGCACAACGCGAATAATGCGCTTATCAATTTGCTTCGTACCTTGCTTATACGTCAGCTCAACGGTAATGTAGCCTTTTCGTTTCAATGCCGTAATCATTTTCGAAATGCGGTCTTTGCTCAGCCCGAAAAACTGCGCAAAATGCTTATTGCTCGCAAAGCAGCCATTGTCCTGATCCAAGCTATCAATTTCCACTAACAGCAGCTTCTCACTCCACCCTAAATCATCTGCCAACCAAATATGCTTCGGAATCCAAATGCCTTTGAAATCGCGTGTCATAGCAGTACCTCCGTTTTTTTAGACACGAAATGTTTCCTTAGGTAGCAAAAAAATTTATAACTTATAAGAAACATTACGTGTCCTTTTAAACAATATAAAAGACACTAATCGTTTCTGCCAACTGTTTTAAGAAACGAATTGTGTCTTTAGGTGGAATACAATAGAAACGAGGTGGGACGTTTTATATAATGAAGAACGAGGTGATGCGCTTTGTTTAATAAGCGACTAGTGGAGCTACGAAAGCAAAAAAAATTAAGCCAATACGAGTTAGCCGAGCAGCTCGGATTTTCACGAGGCAAGCTCGCCAATTATGAGCAAGGAACGAGACAGCCCGATTTCGAAACGCTCCAAAAAATTGCAGACTTCTTCGGCGTGTCGCTGGATTATTTACTCGGACGCGAAATGGAAAAGGAAGATGATACGAGCTTATCTAAAGCACAGCAGGACATCATCGAGTTTTTTATGAAGCTAGATGGCAAGTTGTTTGAGGAGCAGCCAGAAGAATTGCAGAAGGTGTTGGAACAGTTTGAGTTGTATTACCGGATGTATAAGGAGCAACAAAAGCGATAAGCGGGGTGGTTCAAGTGAACGGAGAGCGCATAAAGCAGCTTAGAAAAGAACATAAATGAATATAAATAATTAGTTTTTTTACTTTGGAGGTTCACATATTTGGAGGGGAATAACATGTTACTAGTGAATAAGGGGAAGTCTATTGGATGGAATATTGACGAATTAAAAAGGAGTAAGGAAAATTTAGGATTTAATTTAATAACGGTAATGAGTTCAATTTTACGATCTTGGAATGAAGATGGGAGTAATGAAGCAATATCTGAGAAAGACAAAGGATTAATTAACAAAGCTTATTTAGGGCTGTATCATGACTTTCATGGATTAGCTATTCAGATCGACTTAATTGAACATTTACATATGAATCGGAAAGGCTCGACGATACATAAAGATTGTCTTTATGTGTCGCAAGTGATAGAAAATTATTTTTCTAACTTACGATCAATTTATGATTTTATGGGGAGTTTATTAAAATTAGCAGTAAAAAAACGCCTATGGGGACAATTCAATTTTGATTCTTTAAATAAGCTGATTGAAGCAGTTTCAAATGGAAAGACGGTTGAAAAATTTCCAGAGAAACTTAATAAGCAACTATTAAACATTAAAGACGAATTTCTTTATGTTAGAGATAGACGAGATTCTATTATTCATAATGGAGAGATTATTTCAGTAATGACAGACGAATCTGGGTATCATATTAAATCTAAATGTGCGTCTAGTGGGAAAGAAGAAATAGTACCATTATTTGATTATTTGGCAGAACGCACTAACAACATGTTTAAGTTTGGAGAAAGTATTGCACAAATAATTTTTGATGAATACAACAATGAATACGGTGAAATAGAGCTGTTAATAGTGGCATTAGAAGGAGTATGTATACCTAAGTTTATTGAGTTCTTAGATATACGTGTCGAAAATTAGTGAAAAATTAGTTGATAGAATTATTATGTCATTACTAACTTCTATCAACTAATTTTTATTTTTGATAGCATATTATTCTTGAAATTCACTTGATTTTTTGTATTAGAATTTGTATATTGGTTATCTTTTTAAGATAAAATAATTTTACTCATTAACTCTTTTAAGAATTCCTCTTCTGGTCTACTTGTTCTTTCAATTGTATCTTTTTTCATTTCGTTTAAAATATAAATGAAATCTTTGTCTTGTAAAGGAAGGATTAAGTTTTTATTATCTTTATAATAGTCAGCGCATCTATTTAGAAGTACCTTTTCATTTGAGCATTGACGAAATACCATGAATCCTACTTTACCTCTATTAGGAGAAAATCTCCCATTCAATTGATCTAACTCTGGATTTGCAACATCATTTGTATAGTTTTTGCACTCAATGAAAATATATGCTGATGGAATATCTTTAATATTTGGTAAATTGTAAAAAAATCCACTTTCTGCTGCATTATTATAGCAAAGGTCTATTCTTTTTCTACCTTGATTTATATCTTTTTCTTTTACTGGATTAGTTAAATTAGGGTAGAATAAAAAATTCATACATGCGATTATATGATTATGAAATTTATCGGCATCTTTAGTGCCAGTACTTATTTTTGAAAAACTTTGTATAAGATTATCAATGATGCTTATATAATATTCACTACTATGATTTTCTATTATTTCTTCATTTGTTAAAGAAGATAATTTGTTCTTAGCTGTGCGTTTAAAGTCTTCAAAATAATCTGGATGCTGTTTAGTAAAGTTTCTTAAAAATGATTTATTATAAACATTATGTTTTTTAGCTACATCATTTTTGGCAATAGAGGTCTTGACTTCTCCGTTTTTTAATTTTCTTCTTTTAACTAAACTAGAATTTAACTTCAGCTCTTCATTAACTAAAAAGTTCAAGACAAAGTGACGTGCATATTTTTCAGATCCATAGAAAAATCCTCTTTTTCTACAAACAATAGATTTTGGTACTAAAAGTATAGGTGTATCATTTATCACTAACATGTTTTCATAACTTGATGTCCATTCTAAATTACTTGAATCCCAATACTCTTTAGTTGCAACGTTTTTAGTTAACTTAATATTATATAAGCTGCATTGACTTTTAGTATATTCAATAAGGTGTTTACGGATTACATTTGTGCATAAATCTGAGATTTTATCATGACCAATATTCTCTACAAAAATCTTTATTTCATTGACATTGGAAATCAGCCCATCATTTAAAGCTTCACTATCAACAATATATTGAAATAGTTTCTTTGCATCATCTTTTCCAAGGCTTTTGCCTCTCACGCTATTTTTTGACACTCCTAGGCATGTTTCATAGGGTTCTGTAAATTTAAAAAGGTTTTCTGCTTCTATTAATTTTTCTTTTTTAAATAAGATTAATATATATTGAAAGAAATTTTCCAAGGTGGCATTAGCTTCTTGTGACCATCTATCTTGTCTGATTGAAAGAAAATAAGGATCTAAAAATAATGGTAAATCTTTATTGATGTCAATATCAACAAAATCTAATTCGTTTTGTGTTCTATTTAAATTAAAATATTCACTTACTTTCATGTAAAACCTCCAGAATATATAAGATAAAAATCGATAGCTAGATAATTATACTATATAATAATATACATATTAAGTATGTAATTGTTTATTTTGGGCTTTTTAATTTATTTAATACAACCTTTCCAAGAAGTCATTATCCAAAGACTGTGAGGAATGATTTAAAGACGTGGGTTAAAGATCAAGGAATAAAATTAAGTAGCATCAAAATACAAAAAGTGCGGGTAGACGTTTATGTCACACGCACTTTTTACATGATTATTTTCGATGTGGAAATCTTTAAAGAGCTATGTATTTGCTATAGTTTTTAGCGATAAACAGTTTGACACTAGCTTTTATATTGGCTTCATATAATTGTGTCGCTGGTTGTAGCTCGAATAATCGTAAATTGTTTAAATAGGGTTGGAGTAAATCTTTTTTCAAAAGTCGTAAAATGAGCTCGACTTGATGCTTCTTTTTATTCGAAGTTGTTTCGTAATCAGGACATGTGAGAATAACACCTACTATGCCGAGGAAAATATCGATAAATTCTACGCCGATTTCTTGCCCTTTGCTGCGATATTCACACAAATGAATGACGAAATTTTCTTGGCGATATAATGAATGGACATTTAGCGCTTCTTTTAATTTTTTATCTAATTGTCTTGTATGATATTCTGTTGAATCTTCAATCAAAATATCAACTTGCACATTGTTATGGATGCCATAGCCACGAACTAATCCATAGCAAATACGTTCTGGTAATTTTGTATAAATCGTATTATCTACAATTTCACTTTTGTTGCTGTAAATGTTGTTAAATGTATCTGTAGCGTGTTTTTCTAAATCGCCACCTTTATAGCGAATCATATTAAAGTTCATGTATTCTGCTAGACCAGTTGCAAGCTCGAATAATTTGATAATGCCGTTACGACTTTTGCTATCACCACCATAGTTTTTCCAATGGTAGGAGTATTCTTTATTCAAATCATGAAAAGCTTGATAATTAGGATGCTGATAAATGTTATACGGAACCGATAAAGCACCCATGAGCTGAATCGGATCACGACTATTTTTACCACTTTCATCGAAACAAATGAGTAAGTTAGATGATTGTGTCAATGTAATGTCACCTCCAATATTGACAAAAGGTATGTTTTTTTGACATAATGGGTATACAAATTAGAAGGAAACGTTCAACTCGTGTCGCTTGGTACATGCGTTGACGTCTCATAAGAAAGAGGGCTCGTGTCGCTTGGTACACGCGCTCTCTTTTTCATTTTACTTTTAAAAATAGAGTAAGTACATAAAAAACATTGACTACGTTTTTATATGAAGAGATAGCCAAAAGCAACTTCTTTACATACCCTCCCCACGTATGCTAAAGTGTAGCCATAACGAATCGGGGGTGTGTACATGGAAAACATCGCAAGCTCGCAGGAGGCATGTCGCAAAAGTCATCATCCAGAGAGTGTGAAGAAGGATTTGACGACGCGGCTTAATCGCATCGAAGGGCAAATTCGCGGCATTAAAGGGATGATTGAGAAAGATGTGTATTGCGATGATGTCATTACACAGCTTTCGGCGACGCAATCGGCACTCAACAGCGTAGCGAAGCTTTTATTGGAAGGGCATGTGAAAGGCTGTGTCGTCGATCGGTTACAGACAGGTGACGAGGCAGTTGTAGATGAGCTACTCGTGACGATTCAAAAATTAATGAAAAAATAGGAGTGTTTTATATGTTAGTAACGTTAAATGTACAAGGTATGTCTTGTGGCAAATGCTCAAAGGCAGTGGAAGATAGCGTCGGCGCAGTAGCAGGTGTAACGGACGTGAGCGTAAACTTAGCGGATGCACAAGTAGCGATTACGTTTGATGATGCCGTTGTAACGATTGATGCATTAAAAGAAACAATCGAAGAGCAAGGGTACGATGTTGTTTAATTGGTGCTCGTCGTTGTAAGACGCGGACTTGTTCGACAAGTGACCGTGAGCTGCAATAGCGAAGAAGGGTGCGCGTTTAGTGCGCTCTTTCTTTTTAATAAAAAGATACCCCCGTTAGGTATATAGAGGTGAGAGGCATGGCAAAGGAAACGACGATGCAAGTGACGGGCATGACGTGTGCTGCATGTTCGGCGCGCATCGAAAAAGTGCTCAACAAAATGGACGGCATCGAAGCGGCAACGGTCAATTTAGCGACCGAAAAAGCTGTCGTGCAGTACGACGCACAAAAAACGTCACCGGCAGAAATTGAGGCGAAAATCGAAAAAATTGGTTACGGCGTCGTGAAGGAGAAGGTCGAGCTTAACATTACCGGCATGACGTGTGCTGCATGCTCGGCGCGAATTGAGAAAGGGCTTAGTCGTCTGCAAGGGGTGGCGAGTGCAAACGTCAACTTAGCGCTTGAGAAAGGAACGTTTGAGTTTTACCCGGCGGATGTGAGCGCAGCGGACATTACGGCGCGCATCGAAAAGCTCGGGTTCGGGGCAGAGGTACCAAAGCAAACGGAGCACGTCGATCACCGACAAGCTGCGATTGAGCGCCAGCAAATGAAGCTACTAGCGGCGGCGATTTTTTCATTGCCGCTTCTGTGGACGATGGTTGCGCACTTTTCATGGACGAGCTTTTTATACGTGCCAGATGTGCTCATGAATCCGTGGGTGCAGCTTGCGTTGGCGACACCTGTGCAGTTCATCATCGGCTGGCAGTTTTACGTCGGGGCGTACAAGGCGCTTCGAGGCAAGTCGGCAAATATGGACGTATTAGTTGCACTCGGTACGTCAGCTGCTTATTTTTACAGCGTGTACGAAACGGTGCGCGCGCATGACGGGCATATGCCGCACGTTTATTTTGAGACGAGTGCGGTGCTCATTACGCTCATTTTACTCGGCAAGCTGTTTGAAGCAAAGGCGAAAGGACGTTCATCGGAGGCGATTCAAAAGCTTATGCGCTTGCAGGCAAAAACAGCATTCGTCGTACGTGACGGCATCGAGCAAGAAATTCCGATTGAGCAAGTGCTCGTTGGTGATGTGCTCAACATGAAGCCAGGGTCGAAAATTCCGGTTGACGGCGTTGTCGTGAGCGGGACGAGTGCAGTCGATGAGGCGATGTTAACGGGTGAAAGCATGCCAGTCGAGAAGGTGATAGGTAGCGAGGTGTTCGGGGCGACGATGAACACGCACGGCTTTTTCCAAATGAAGGCGACGAAAATCGGGCGCGACACAGCACTGGCGCACATCATTCAAGTCGTTGAAGATGCGCAAGGCTCAAAGGCACCGATTCAGCGACTTGCCGACAAAATTTCGGGTATTTTCGTTCCCGTTGTCGTGTCGATTGCGGTCGTGACATTTATCGTATGGCTGACGCTTGTTGATGCGGGCAATTTCACGCAGGCGCTTGAAGTGTTCATCGCGGTGCTCGTCATTGCGTGTCCGTGTGCGCTCGGCTTAGCGACACCGACATCGATTATGGCAGGCTCCGGTCGCGCCGCAGAGTTTGGCATTTTATTTAAAGGCGGCGAATTTTTAGAACAAACGGGCAATGTCGATACGGTCGTGCTCGATAAAACGGGAACGGTGACGAACGGCAAGCCGGTATTAACGGACGTCGTGACGCACATGGACGAAGCGGCATTTTTAGCGATTGTCGCCGCGGCGGAAGCACAGTCCGAGCACCCGTTAGCCCGTGCGATTGTCAATGCGGCAAACACGCAGCTACAGGCGAGTGCGTTTGAGGCGTTACCAGGGTACGGCATTCGTGCAAACGTCAACGGGCAATCGGTCATCGCAGGGACGCGCAAGCTTATGCAGCAGCACGGCATTTCATATGACGAAGCGGCACTGAGCGAGCTTGAAGCGCAAGGGAAAACAGCGATGCTTGTGGCGATTGACGAGCAGCTTGCCGGCATCGTAGCAGTAGCCGATACAGTGAAAGCGACGTCGCGTGAAGCGGTCGCGCGCCTACAACAAATGGGGTTGCATGTCGTGATGTTAACGGGTGACAATGCGCAGACGGCACAAGCGATTGCGCGTGAAGTCGGCATTACTGAAGTGATTGCGGATGTGCTGCCATCGCAAAAGGCGGACGTCATTAAGCAGCTACAAGCAAATGGCAAGCGTGTTGCGATGGTTGGAGACGGCATTAACGATGCACCGGCACTGGCGACAGCGGACATCGGCATGGCAATTGGTACAGGAACGGACGTCGCGATTGCGGCTGCGGACGTCACGCTCATGCAAGGCGATTTAAACAAAGTGGCTGATGCAATTGTCATGAGCCGCGCGACGATTCGCAACATTAAACAAAATTTATTTTGGGCATTTGGTTACAACACGCTCGGCATTCCAATCGCCGCAGCAGGACTACTCGCTCCGTGGGTGGCAGGCGCGGCGATGGCATTTAGCTCCGTATCGGTTGTGCTCAATGCGCTGCGATTACAGCGAGTGAAGCTGAAAAAATAATGAAGAGGCTGGGACAAAACCCACCTCTAACTAAAAATAGCCGCTGGCATTTTACACAAGTAAAATGTCGGCGGCTTTATTTTTTTGCATCAGAAAAGGACACTTTCTGTTAAAATTTAAGTATCTCACCACAAAAATTTTAGTC
>JAXJTE010000130.1:0-18428 GCA_036309765.1 Caryophanon sp.
GAATCATGAAGCTATTAAACGCAAAAGAGTAAGAACTAAGCAAAGAAATAAGGCACTTTCCATTCAGAAACGAATAGGAAGTGCCTTATTTGTATTTAAAGAATGGAAATGTTATAAAAACGGAAGTTTTTCAGTGCCCTCAAAAAGGACGTGTCGTTTTTATACAATAACGACATTAACTTCGAGCTGCACCCAGGTGAAATTTTATCGATTCTCGGTCCAAACGGTGCAGGGAAGACGACGATGCTTAAATGTATGATGGGTTTACTCGAATGGCAAAAGGGCGCAACGCTACTAGATGGCAAGCCGTTAACTGCGATGTCGCAAAAGGAAGTGTGGCGTAAAATTGGCTACGTGCCGCAAGCATCGCGCATGACGTTTAGCTACTCGATTTTAGATTTAGTGACGATGGGGCGTGCGGTGTATATCGGTGCGTTCGCTCAGCCGACGAAGGAAGACCGCGAGCTAGCACTACAGTCACTTGATTTAGTCGGCATTGCGCATTTAGCAGAGCAGCCATGTACAGCGGTGAGCGGCGGGGAGCTACAGCTTGCGTTAATCGCACGTACACTCGTTGCGGAGCCAGAAATTTTAGTGCTTGATGAACCGGAGTCGCATTTAGACATTCATAAGCAAAAAATTATTTTACAAACGATTAAAAAGCTCGTGAAGGAACGCGGCTTAGCATGTGTCATTAATACGCACTATGCGAATCATGCGTTTTACTTCGGCGATAAAGTACTCATGGTCGCAAAGGATCAGCCAGTTATTAACGGGCAAGTGTCTGACATTATGACCGAGCAAAATATTTTAGATTACTTCCACATCGAAGTGAAGCGACTGCGCCATGAAATTGATGGGCAAGTGTATGAAACGATGGTGCCGAAATATTTCGGTATGGATTATGATGTGAATATGTAAAAGATGAGGTTGTGTTACATGTCGAATGGACGTGAACACAACCTTTTTATTTGTATATATAGGGTGAGCGAAATTTAGATTGCGGACGAGGCTCGAAACAAGAGGCGGACTCCTGCGGGAAAAGCGTGAGTGAGAGACTACAGGCTCGAGCCACGCCCGCGGAAAGCCTGCCTCGATGTGAAGAGCCGATTAACAAAAAGCCGCCCGACATTCATCGGACAGCTTCCTCGTTCTTCGCTATTTTCAAAGATACTTGCGTTTTTCGCATCATACAGTTGTAAAAAGCGAACGCTACACTTGCGTTGTCGCATCATGTAGCCTTTCACCATACTTGTGTTGTCACATCATATGGGTCTCGTCGTTCTTACATGATAGTTGCGTACTTGCGTTTTTCGCATCGTCACAAAATAACGGATGTAGCGAATGAGGACGTACACAACGATTGCTGTTGCGATTGACAGTTCTACCATCGCAAGCCCGTGTAAGAACGAGCTAGTTAAAATAGAAGCGGCTGTAAATAGTGCAGTAGCTGAAATGACAAGTGGGAACGTAAACGCTGCATAGCTCGGATAAAACGGCAATGTAAGCAGCTTCGGTAAACGGAAGCATACAAAGACGTATAGGAGCTGTGATGCGATGAGTAACGCGTACAATAAAAACGCATTTGGCTGTTCGAACAGTTGTATATAACCAGTTAAGCACAGTGAACCAGGTGCCGCTAAAATCGTTAATAAAGGCTTCGTTGCTTCAGCGAGGTCGTGCTTTACAATGCGTAAACAAACGATTGGTAGTAGCACGATGTAGTTAACGAGTGCGAATGAAAACAGAACATTTGCAAGCTGCGGGAATACATCGGCTGCCGTAACCGGTGCGATGCCAAGCCCGACGAATAAAATGAACCAGCTCGGGTACACGTCTTGTAGCGCTACGATTTGTTTCATAATGAAGCGGTAAACGAAATAGCCAATTAACACGGCTTGTAATGCAATGGCGATGAGCCAAACCCCGATGGCAAGTGGTGTATGTGGTAGTAGCATGCTTGCCATGACCATCATACCCATCGTGAACGTTGGGGCAACTGATGCGACGATTGGATTCGTTAAATCGTGCAGCACCGATGAAAATGCGAAGGCAATTTTACAAACAAGTAAGCTAAACAGCAACAAGCCACAAATGAAGAATACGCTGCTTGTTACGTGGCACTGTAAAGATGCATACAATTTCGCAAGTGAAAATAAGCCAAGCATTAAACCACTCGTCGGAATTGGCACCTGTTGCAAAAATGTGCGCATATGCTTTCACCCTCTAATATTTTCTATACTGCTATCATAACGCAAAAATCATTATTTGATAAATATATATTTGTTATAATAATTATTAAGAAACTTAATAAAGGATGAGTAGAATGCTACAACTATTACAAGTGTTTGCGAAAGTATATGAATGCCGCAATTTCACAAAAGCGTCCGAGCTGTTGTTCATTTCACAGCCGACCATTTCACTCAAAATGAAACAGCTAGAGGAACAGTTACATGTGACGCTCTTTATTCGAAAAGGTGCAAAAAGCATTCAGCCGACACCACAGGCAGACTTTTTGTATGAGCAGGCGATGACGATGCTCGATTTATGGAAGCAAACGGTCTATTCGATCGAGCACGAAAGCTTGGAAGTGATGTCGTGTACGATTGCGTGCTCGAACACGTTTGGTATGTACTACTTGCCGGAGATGATGCCGCAGTTTATTGAGCGCTTTCCGAACGTCGAGTTTACGCTGACGATTATGAACTCAGAAGAAGCGGTGCAGCAATTGCAGCAGCACGAAGCGGACATTGCGTTCGTCGAGAAACCGATTGATACGACCGGTTTGTATAAAAAGGTGCTGTTTCAAGATGAACTCGTACTCGTTGGGCAAGAACAATCACCACAATGGCTTATGCGCGAGAAGCATTCAGGCATTCGTTACTTTAATGAGCTATTTATCGCAGAAAACAATTTACAGCCGCAGTTTATGTATGTGAACAATTCGGAAATGATGCGCCAATTGCTGATGCGCGGTGTCGGGCGGACGATTATGCCTAAGCTTGCGATTGGTACATTACCGTATGAGGAGCTGCCAGACAAATATAATCGCAATATGTATTTCATTATGCGTCACGTTGATTCGACGCACCCGCTTTACGGCATGGAGCGATGGATTGAATCGTTTTTTGCCGAGCATTTTTAATAGAAAAAGGTGTGCTACATGTTCAGCGTAGCACACCTTGTTATACTTGTGATTTTTTTTGCGAATAGGCATAATAAATATAGGCAAAGCACATTTGCATGCATTGCTCGAATGTAAAGTTTTCGGCATGTGTGCTTGTGCAATAGCCAAAGGTTAAGGGAAACGGCATGATCTTTTGCAGCGATTGTAGCTCGGCATGAACATTGTGCTGCTCGTCACGAAATACGTAGAGCGACTGATAATTTCTCAGTGCGGCACTATATAGCAAATGTGCGTCACAATGGTCTATTATATGCGAATGAAGCTGCTGCAAATAGTCGATGTGTAACGACTTATCGTTCGTTGATAAATCGAATATGACGACGATGTACGGTTTATCGTATGTTTCCATTTGCTCTGTAATGTATGAAAAAGACGAGCCTCTTGGAAGCGACGAATCAAACTGGATTGGAAAGCGCTGTGTAATTTCTTGGCGCTGTCCAATAAGCTGCTGTTCGAGTTCTTTACGCTGCTGCTGTAATTGCGCGGCATTGTCGGGCTCGTCAAGCATCGTGTAGCACTCGATGACAATCGTATAAACGGATAAAAGTGCCGCAATATTTTTCGTATGGTCAAATGTTTCCAAAATCGAGCGACCGATTGTGAGTGCTTTGGCATATTGTTGCTGTGCGTGATGAAACATCATCGTATAGCCGGCAAATTGCAGCTGCTGTCTTGTAGAAGCTGTGAGATCCAGTTGTGCCCATTGCGCTAAAATCTGTTGTGCCTCATCAAAGCGTTTCGCACGCAAGCACGTTTCGTAATAAAACGAAAAGGATACGATGAGGTCGTCACTAGGTGTTGCGCTCATATGCCGAAGTACGGAAATAATGCGCCCGTACGATAGTTGTGTTTCGATGGAATCCTCGCTTTCAGTCAAAATAGCTAAATTCGACTGTGCGATGCCGATACGTGCGAAAGGAATCGGCTCGCAGCGCATTAAATAGCTCAGGGACTCGCGGTAGTGTGTAATGGCTGACGTTCTTTCATCTAATAAAAAATACACATGCCCAAGTGCAAGCTGTAGTAAGCTATACAGCTCCGGATTACTTTTTGGTACGTGGCTAATAACAAGCTCTAGCAGCGAACGTGTATACACGAGCTGGTGCTGCTCAAGCAGTAACGGAATGGCACGCTCAAACAGTTCCTTCACCGCCTGACGCTCGCCTTGCTCAAGCAAAATCGGCACGGCAAATTGAAGCTGTATATATAATTCCTCGTATTGCTCTTCCTCCATTAAATAATGCAGGCTGTCGATTAATTTACATAAGTCTGTTTGCATCACGAGTACGTCCCCCTAGTGCGAAATAGAATCAAATACGCGCATTTCTGTTAGCGTAAATGCTTGTAAAAACTGCTTCGCTTTTACTAAATCGCGTTCGAATAATTGTGGCTCGTTGCGAATGTACGCCCAAAAGCATTTAATGATGTTGCTTTGAACGTTTACAAAAAGCGACGGATAGCTTTCGATTTTTTGGAATTGCTTATCAAAAAAGTGCTGCGAATCAGCAAGTGCGAATGTTTCATGAAACGCAATATGTTCTTGGCTCAACTGTGGTCGCGTCACGTTTTGAAAAATATCCGTGTAAATGTTTGTACATAGTACCGCCGCAAGCAATGACCGTTCTAAATGCGTCGCGGTCGTTAGCTTCATGGACTTCACCGTTGACGAGTTCGCAAACGCCCGAATGATTTCGTAGCGCGTCATATAAATTAACGTCATTTCCGAATTAAAAAGAGGCGGATCCTCATAGTAAAAGTGAATGAAGAAGTCTTGCAAACCACCGATGTACTGCGGCACATTGACAAATCCAGGGCGCATCATTGCGGTCATGTTTTGTAAAGAAAGGGCACGCTCTACAACATTCAACTGCTCCTCGTTCAATGAAAAAACGCTTTTTACAACTCGCATGCAAGCCCTCCTCGGTAAGATAAATAATATTCTGTTCACTTACTATAGTACATTTTCTGGAATGTTAAAAGAGAGAAGGAACTAATTAGGAAGTTAGGGGGGCTACTTTTTTATAATGCAAATAAATTTGAACTAGTGGTTCTTTTAAATAGACAATTTTGTACTGGTAGTATAAAATTCTTGAGTGATGAAAATAGTTTAGCAGCAAGGAGCAAAAATACAAATGCAAACAGAAACATTAAAGAAACCGCCTTATTTAGTCATTGCGATTTTATTTTTTGGTGCGTTCGTATCGTTTTTAAATAACTCATTATTAAACGTTGCGTTACCGACCATTATGATTGATTTTGACATCGAGTATTCAGCGGTGCAATGGCTGGCTACAGGGTACATGCTTGTAAGTGGTGTATTAATTCCTGTATCCGCCTTTTTAATTACAAAATTCAAAAACCGTACATTGTTTATTGTAAGTATGGTCATCTTTACACTGGGTACAGCGCTTGCCGCGTTCGCACCAAGCTTTACGTTTTTATTAATCGGGCGTATGATTCAAGCGGCTGGTTCAGCGGCAATGGGGCCACTGTTAATGAACGTCATGTTAGTCAGCTTCCCACGTGAAAAACGCGGGGCAGCGATGGGGATTTTCGGGCTTGTGATGATTACAGCGCCGGCAATCGGTCCAACGCTTTCAGGCTACATCGTCGAATATTGGGATTGGCGTCTCTTGTTCGAAATGATTTTACCGTTTGCGATCGCATCCGTCGTGCTTGCGGCATTTAAATTAGAAAACATTATGGAAACGCGCAATCCATCACTTGACGTATTATCGGTTATTTTATCGATTGCAGGATTCGGTGGCTTACTATACGGTTTCTCAATGGCAAGCTCAGCAGGCTGGGACGACGTAGCACACGTACTTGCACCAATTATTGTCGGCGCAATCGGCTTAGTTTGGTTTATCGTGCGCCAGTTCACGCTAAAAGAGCCGTTACTTGATTTACGCGTATACAAATACCCGATGTTCGCACTCGGCTCAGTCATCTCAATGGTGAACGCCGCTGCGATGTTCTCAGGGATGATTTTAACGCCAGCATACGTGCAATCGGTGCGCCACATTTCGCCGCTTGATTCAGGCTTAATGATGCTGCCAGGTGCAGTGGTAATGGGCTTAATGTCACCAATTACAGGGAAATTATTTGATAAGTTCGGTCCGCGCGTGCTTGCGTTTACCGGCTTAGCAATCACAGCTTATTCTACGTATTTATTAGCAGGCTTAGATTTAGAGTCAACGTACATGTACATTATCGTCATTTATACACTTCGTATGTTCGGCATGTCGATGGTCATGATGCCGATTATGACGAACGGCTTAAATCAGCTACCGACGCGCTTAAACCCGCACGGTACAGCAGTAAACAACACCGCTCAGCAAGTTGTTGGGGCAATCGGTACAGCGCTGTTTGTGACAATTATGAACAGCGAAGCAGCAAAAGAGGGCGAAAAGCTTGCGGCGGGCATGGATCCAACGCAGCTTGCAGATCCAGCAGCACAAAGCTTACTCACTTCTCAAAGCTTACTGCACGGCATTCAAGTATCATTTGTCGTGGCACTTGTCGTAACGCTTATAGCACTTGTGTTATCGTTATTTTTAAAGCGCGTCAACGTCTCTCCAGAAGATGTTGCACGCATTGAAGCAGAAGGAAAATAAAACGAAGCACTACGTCGATTGCCGGCGTAGTGTTTTTTTGCGTTAAAAGCGGGTGTTTCGTTATATTGCTATAAGTATGCCAACGTCACTAAAACCGCTTCCTTATCGCACGCTCTATAATGTGACAATAAAAAAGGTGGATTCTCTTTTTTAACCGTAAATTTTCTTTTTAAAAAAATATGGAAAAATATTTCATTGTAATGATTACGAAATTGGATTTTTCTGATATAATATTTAAAAGTACAATGCTCGCATGTAGATTTATTGGCGAAGCGAGTGAACACTAAAATAGAAAAGGGTGGTTGTGTGTCAGAATTCGTTTATCGTAATAAAGAGGAATTGCTGTATAGTCAACGAGTTGCCCAGTTATCGAAGGCATTGTGGCGCGTAATTGAAAAGGATTGGCAATGTTGGATTAAGCCGTACGATCTCAACATTAATGAGCATCACATTTTAACGATTACATATTACATGAAAGGTGCGTCTGTTTCAGATGTTGCCAAATATGGATCGATGCATGTCTCGACGGCATTTAACTTTTCAAAGAAGTTAGAGGAGCGAGGGTACTTAACATTTTCTAAGCGTGATGATGATAAGCGCAATACGTACATCGAAATTACGCCAGCAGGAAAGGCGCTAATTGATGAGGCGAATCGTCATTATTTTGATACACCGCACGCGATTTTAGAAGGCTCGCTAAAAATCAAGGAGCTGTACGGTCGTTTCCCAGAGTTTTTAGAGGTGACAGCAATTGTACGTAACATTTACGGTAATGAGTTTATCGAAATGTTAGAGCAATCGTTCCAAAATTTATCGCACACGTTAGATACGATTGATGATGTGAAGCATAGCGAATTGATGAAAGAAGCATAAATAAAAAGCATTCGACCTCACGACTGTGGGACCGAATGCTTTTTTTATTGCATACTTTTTAATAAAGGTACGATGCGTTCTGCGGCGCTCGGTGTGCCGGTGTAGTTTTCCACGATGGATACGACTAAGTAGCGTGAAGCGGCTGTGTCGTACGCAACGATTAAGCTGTTTTCGACACCGCGACCTTGCTGTGTTGCTTTTAGCTCGGCCGTACCTGTTTTGGCTGCAACGTTTGGTACAGAATTTAATACGTGCCCTGTGCCGTCTGCTGATGTAACCACTTTCGTTAAGGCACTTTCAATTGTCGCAATCGTTGCTGGCTGGAATGCTGGCTTCGTTTTTTGCTCTGTTGATTTTAACAGCTTTGGATACACAACGGTACCGTCATTCGGTAATACGCTATACGTTGCCGCCATTTGTAGCGGTGACAATAGCATTTGCCCTTGTCCGTAAGATGTATCAGCGAGTAGTGCCGATGTTGAAAATTTATCGTCGTTTGAAATTTGCGCCGGTGTCATCGCAACCGGTAAATCTAATTCTTCACCGAAAATGAGTTTGTTTAAGCCTGCGCGGAATTGCTCCTCGCCAAGACGTAACGCTTGAATGGCATAATAAATATTATCTGACTTCACTAAAGACGTTGTTAAATCAACAGACGCTGCGAAGTTTAAGCGTGAAATGAAGTAACTACCCCAAGACTTATCTGGCTGCCAGCGCATTGCTGGAATCGATAACGCTTCAGCTGGATTCAACGTACCTGCTTCGATGCCGATTGCCGCTGTAATTGGCTTAAATGTTGAACCTGGTGCGTAACGAGCGGTGAAGCGAGAGATGAACGGCTTGCGCACGTCGTCGTTATAAATCGCGTACTGTGCTTGTGAGATGCCGGTTACGAATAAGTTCGGATTGAATGATGGCTTGCTCACCGCTGCTAAAATATCGCCAGTTGTTGGCTCTGTTACGACTGTTGATCCAACGCCTGTGCCAAGTGATTCATACGCACTGCGCTGTAAAAATGTATCGATTGTTAATTGAATTGTTTCACCGTCAACCGCTTCGACCGTCGCGATTGTTTCACGTTTTTCGCCTTTTGCGGTTTCGATGTAAATTTCGCCACCTTTTTTGCCGCGTAATCGGTCATCAAATGTACGCTCAAGCCCTGTGCGACCGATGATATCGTTTGACGAAAGGGCGCTGTTTTTTTCAATGTCCTCAGCCGTTACTTTACCGACGTAGCCGATTAAGTGTGCTGCAATGTCTGCGTACGGATAAACACGGCTTGCAATGTCTTGATATACGACACCGTCAATGACTGGCTTGTCGAGTGTAGGCATCGTTTTTAATGGGACGAAGCTTTCCTCCGTTACCCAGCTTTGTGCGAGCTGTGCCTCAACAAACTTCGGCGTAATGCCAAGTGCGTTTGCGATTAATGCAATTTTCGTCGTGCGTAAAGCGCCCGTGCCTAATGTGTTTGGAATAACACCTGCTTGTGGGCGCGTGCCATTTTCCGCGAGTGCGACACCGTTACGGTCAATAATTTCACCGCGTGCTGGTCGTGCTACTGTGTAGCGAACTTTATCCGATGCGTGCATGCTCGGGAAAATCAGTGCTGCGTCCCAATCAATTTTGTACGCATCGCCTTGCTCGACAATCGGTGCTTCATATGAAAGGGTTTCAATTTTGCCGACCGCTGTATCAAATGAAGCGGTGTATTGTAAAATGGCCTCTTCTGTTTCTTTTACGTCAATTTGTAAATTCGTTAGCTCGATTCCCTCGAAAATATTTGTATATTTTGCGATTAAATCTTCCTCTGTATACTTCGCTTCTTTTAGTGAAGCCTCTGAAACGAGCGTAGGTAATTGATCGAACTGTGCTTTTGTCAGCGCCTCAACCCAATCTTTACGTAAATCGTCATAAGCTTGCTGTTTCACATTTTCACTATATGTACGATATCCGAAAAAACTACCGCCAATTATAAGGAATATAATTGTAGGCAATAGCCATTTTTTCTTCATAAAAACTGCCTCCCTTTTTTAATGAAAGAAATATATACGCCTATTATTATACCTTGTTTGCCCTCAATTGTTATCATGAATTTTGAATTAAAGATATCTTGCACGTCTGCTCGCCATTTTTCGCACGCACAAACGAATCGATTTTGACGGCTAAAGTGAGCGGATGAGTAAGATGGGAAGAAAATTTCTGACAATTGCTTGACGATAAAATGCAATGCGTGATAGTCTAGTAGCACATCAATGATTTAGCATATGAAAGTGAATGTGAGGGAACGAATTATGTCAAAACGAAAATTATCAATGCTAGCATTACCGTTAGCATTAACAGCCGTTTTAGCCGCTTGTGGTGAGGAAGAAAGCACAACGAAAGACAACGGAGCAACAGAGGAAAAAGAAGCATTAGTCATCGGTATTGATGATAAATTTGCACCAATGGGATTCCGCGATGAGAAAAATGAAATCGTAGGGTTCGATATCGATTATGCACGGGCAGCAGCAGAACAAATGGGCGTTGAAATCACATTCCAGCCAATCGATTGGAAAACGAAGGAATCTGAATTAATGTCAGGTCGCATCGATTTAATTTGGAACGGCTACACAATTACAGACGAGCGTAAAGAAAAAGTAGCGTTCACAGAGCCGTACTTAGAAAACGCACAAGTCGTTATGACGCTTGCGGATTCAGAAATTAGCTCGATCGTGGACTTAACGGACAAAAACATCGGCATTCAAGCGCTATCTTCAGCACTTGATGCATTCAACGCAAACGACATTTCAAAACAAGTGAAAAGCGTAGCGGAGTTTGGCGATAACGTCATGGCGTTAACAGACTTAAAAACGAAGCGCATTGACGCAGTTATTATTGACGATGTTGTAGCGAAATACTACAACACGCAAGAAGATGGCACGTTCAAAATTTTAGACGAAGCGTTAGCACCAGAATTATACGGTGTTGGTGTGCGTAAAGAAGACGAGCAGCTACTTGCCGATTTACAAGCAGCACTTGATGAGTTAAACGCAAACGGTAAAGCGGAAGAAATTTCGGTTAAATGGTTTGGCGAAAGCAAAGTATTAGATTAATATAAAGAACATGCGTTATGTGAAGGAGTTGTCCAGCAAAACACGGACAGCTCTTTTTCATGTGAAGCACTAGTGTTGATTCGCGGCTTGACTTTGCGCTAATCAACGTACTATTGAAAGGAGCAATATCATGGAAGACTTTTTATCAATGGTCATGCCGATGCTTGAAGGAGCACAAACGACTATTCTATTATTTTTAATTGCGATTGCGCTATCGATTCCACTCGGCTTTTTATTAACGCTTGCTGTACAAAGCGCGTTCAAGCCACTTAGCTGGTTTGCACAAACGTATATTTACGTTATGCGTGGCACACCGTTATTACTACAGCTATTAATCATCTGCTTCGGTTTACCGATGATTCCAGTCATCGGGGAATATTTAGTGCTTGACCGCTTCGTGGCAGCTTGCTTAGGCTTCACGTTAAACTACGCGGCGTACTTTGCGGAAATTTTCCGAGGAGGCTTACTTGCGATTGATAAAGGGCAATATGAAGCGGCACAAGTGCTTGGCTTAAACAAGTTCCAAACGACGACGCGCATCATTTTACCACAAATGTTCCGCATCGCACTGCCATCACTAGCCAACGAATCGATTACGCTCGTGAAAGATACGGCGCTACTGTACGCAGTTGCCGTACCAGAGCTGCTACACTATGCACAAACGGTCGTGAACCGCGACTTTACGATTGTGCCATTCCTCGTTGCAGCAGCGATGTATTTAGTCATTACATTAGTATTAACAATGTTCTTCAAGTGGCTCGAACGCCGCTTCAAGTTTGAATAGAGGTGTCGATATGTCATTAATCAACGTACAAAACTTAAAAAAATCATTCGGTGCGCTTGAAGTGTTAAAGGACATTTCATTCACAGTCGAAAAAAATGATGTCATCGCAGTCATCGGTCCATCAGGCTCAGGGAAAAGTACGATGCTTCGTAGCCTTGTGCATTTAGAAACGATTGACGGCGGTACGGTGCAAATTGACGGGGCAGACCTCATTCGTGATGGCGTGTACCCGAAGCCTGCACAAATTAAAGCAATTACTGGCAAAATGGGCATGGTGTTTCAGCACTTTAACTTATTCCCGCATTTAACCGTGCGCGGTAACTTAGAAGTCGCGCCGAAGCTGTTAAAGGAAGATGCAAAAGTAGTGCGTGCCCGTGCAAATGATTTATTACAAAAGGTAGGGCTCTCAGATAAAGCGGATGCCTACCCTGCAAATTTATCGGGTGGTCAAAAGCAGCGTGTGGCCATTGCGCGTGCCTTAATGCTCAACCCACAAATTTTACTGTTTGACGAGCCGACGTCAGCGCTCGACCCAGAGCTAACAGGCGAGGTATTAAACGTTATGAAAGATTTAGCGGAAGAGCATATGACGATGATTGTCGTAACGCATGAGATGGGCTTTGCGAAGGAAGTAGCAAATAAAGTGATGTTTATGGCAGACGGTGAGGTTGTCGAAGTCGGCGAGCCGCAATCATTTTTTGAAAACCCACAGCACCCACGTACGCAAGATTTTTTACGTAAAAACTTAAAATAAGGAAAGGTCCATTCGATGTTACGGTCGAGTGGACTTTTCTTTTTTGTTGCTCGTAAAAAAGAACGCCGCAGCAATTGCTACGACGCCCAATGACGAAATGTACTATACTATTTCCTAATACTGTAACTTGTAAACCTATAAACATCAAAAATGTAACAAAAATATTATTCAGGCAATAAAACAGCCCAGCCGTCGTAAAAGCCATCTAGTGGTTTTGCAAGCGCATCAAGCGTTTCTTGAATTTCCTTTAACACATCGTAATCTAAGTACGTTGATACGTATACGAACACTGTCCACGTATCGACTTCTTCATCAAACGCAACCTCTGCTGAAAACTCAGCTTCCTCGATTGCTGCTTTAATGCTGTTAGCGGCTTGCTCAGACGGCGCACCGACAAAAAAGTCGATATCGTGCAGCACCGTAAAGTCAACGCCCTCATCTTGTAGTTCTTGTAGTACTAAACCATCTTCATCTTGTGGAAAAGCCATGTATAAAATCCTCCATTTCGTCGTACAATATGTGTAAGTATAGCGCGAAATAAGTCATTCGTCTAACTTATGCAAAAAAAGTTGTTATTTTTTCATAAAGTTCGCAAAAATCAAGTGAAATTTTTCGAAAATATGTGTAAAATAAAAGTGTACAGTGTACAAAAAAATTTTTATTGGAGGAATGCCGATGTTGACCGGTAACTTAGAGCGAGCGTTTCATTTAGCACAGAAACATAGACTCGACGTAAGCACAATTTTAGAATTGAACAAGATCATTGCACGTGAAGTGGACATGCCAGGGAAGGTGGAAGAAAAAGTATTACTTCAGATGCTTTCAGTTCTTGAAAACAACAAGCACATACTTAAGGAGGCAACATAATCGTTGGAACAACAAATTGAATTATACGATGACCTAGACACATTTGACTAAAGACGTTACTCAAGCGAAGGAACACCGAGTAACGTCTTTAATCGTTTATGCGACTCTTTTTGAGCATATGTGACAACGTATGTTGAACAAGTGTTGTAGGGATTAGGCTATTTGCTCATAGCGGCTCGCGTTCCTGGGGCTCGGCTCAAGCCTCCGCACCGCTCCTACGTCGCGGCTTACGGGGTCTTGAGGCACGAGCTTTTCCCCAAGGAGTCTCGCCGCTAAGCTAATAGCCATTTCAACAAAAGCTCTATTCAAATACTGCACTTAGTAAATGAAAGTGAGGACATACAAAGTGAATTACTACGACGTTACCGAAAATCCAAAAGGTACTACATATAACGAATTAATACAAACGCTGTGCGACCATTCCGACAGCTTTTACTTCATTACGCGCGCGGAGTTCCAATACGACGAAGCGGTGCTTGCGCAATTTGCCCCGCACGTCCTGCATACATATAAAACAAAAAAGTGGGAAACGACGACGATTACTGGAAAAGCCGCAACTGCCTACGTCATCGAGGCGAACGACGACACATGCGCTTTGCTACAGCACTACGCAAGCAGCTTATACGATTGGGTCGCGCCGAAGCTACCAGAGGACTTGACGTTTACGAAAAACGACTTCCACTGGTTTACGTGCTGCACGCATGAGAAGTTTGCGATGTTTAGCATACGCTCGGCACATTATGAGCAAATTATGCTGAATGTTGACGGATTGAGCGTAGAGAAGCGGGATTAAATAGCAACCTGTTTGCACATGCACTATAATGAACAAAGATGGAAAGCTCACGACGCAACTTGTGAAAGAGCTGAATTTATGTTGAAGGTGGTTTACGATGGCAAACGAGTTAGAGCAAGTGTATTTAAATTTCATGCAGCACATTTTAGACAACGGTGTAAAAAAAGAGGACCGCACAGGCACAGGGACAATTAGCATATTCGGCTATCAAATGCGCTACGACTTAACGAAAGGCTTTCCGTTATTTACGACGAAGCGTGTGCCGTTTAAGCTAGTTGCAAGCGAGCTGCTTTGGTTCATTAAAGGTGACACGAACATTCGTTATTTGCTACAAAATGGAAATCACATTTGGGACGAGTGGGCGTTTAAAAAGTGGGTTGAGTCAGACGAATATAACGGACCGGACATGACAGATTTCGGGCGTCGCTGCTTAGTGGACGAGGCGTTTAACGAATTGTATGAAAAAGAGCTAAAAGATTTTTGCGACCGCGTGTTAACGGACGATGACTTTGCGCAAACATACGGCGACTTAGGCAATGTATACGGCAAACAATGGCGTCGTTGGACGGATTCAGAAGGCAACGACATCGACCAATTAGCAGACGTCATCGCACAAATTAAAGGCAATCCCGATTCGCGCCGCTTAATCGTCAACGCATGGAACCCAGAGGACGTTGTAAACGCAGGGGCAAAGGGCAGTAAATCGGCATTGCCACCATGTCACGTCATGTTCCAGTTTTACGTAACAGAAGGCAAGCTAAGCTGTATGCTGACACAACGCTCGGTCGACACGCTGCTTGGCTGTCCGTTTAACGTGGCATCATACGCATTACTGACGCATTTAATTGCACATGAATGCGGGCTGCAAGTAGGCGAGTTCGTCCATTCAGTAGGCGACGCGCACATTTACTTAAATCACCTAGAGCAAGTGAAAGAGCAGCTATCACGCGAACCACGTGACTTGCCGACATTGCACATCAATCCAGCGAAGACATCGATTTTCGATATCGAGCTAGAGGATTTAACAATTGAAGGATACGATCCGCACCCAGCGATTAAAGCACCGATTGCGGTTTAAGAGAAATTTATAAGCATTAGGGAAATTAGAAGGGCAAATTAATTGTTCTTCTAATTTTTTTATTTTCTACAATTCGCAAATTAGGTCGTTTTAATCCATAGTAGCAAATGTATAATTAATACAAAAGGGGAGATGAAGATTGAATAAAATTATTAAAACAATAAGGTTTGCGTCAGAAGAAAGTGCAGATAGGACAACGTTAAATACGATAACATCACAATATACATTTGAAAATGAACAACATGAACTAAAAGATTTATCCAAAATAAATTTGTTCGTAGGCTCTAATAATAGTGGGAAAAGTAGATTGCTGCGTCATATTTTTCAAATAAATAAACTGCAATTTGAGGTTTATTATAAAAATCTTGATGAGATAGTCAATTGTCTTAAAAGAAAATTCGATACACTTAACTCGCTGATGGGAGATAAGTGTAAAGCTATAGAGATTGATTTTAAAGAAGAAACACGTGCTTATTTAGTGAATGAAGAATTATCTAAGGAGATTTCAAAAGAAGAGGTTGAGCGAGTAAGAAACGAGTTAAATAATGTAAATTTATTTGTAGGTGAAGGTGAGTATTTATTCAAAGAAATTAATATATTAGCTACTAAAATATTAAATATGCATAACGTAAAAAGCAAAACAATTATTGGTCCTTCTAATAAGCATGAAGATGCAATAGGTTTGTTTCGCCAAGATGTATTCGATAGCGAAAGTAAAAACATAATGGATCGTATTAATTTAAATATTGAAGAGTTTTCTAATGCAATAGATGCTTTAAATATTTTTAGGAATGAACGCATATCCTTTCAAAAGGTATATGTGCCAACGTTACGAGGGTTATTGCCTATTGCTGGAGAAAAGGACGTTTATTCGGAGATAATAAAAGAAAAATACTTTAAAGAAAACGATGAAGTTGAAGTATTTACAGGTCTAAATTTATATGAAGAAATTACAGACATGCTATTAGGGGATTTAGAGCAACGAGAATTAATAAAGGAATATCAAGAATTTTTAAGTACAGCATTTTTTAATAATGAAGAAGTATTGATAATACCTAAGAGAAAAGAAAAAGGTATTGTTTATATCAAGATAGGACATGAAGATGAGTACCCTATTTATAATTTAGGCGATGGAATACAATCGTTAATTATTTTAACATTTCCTTTATTTAAGTATAGAAATAAGAATTTGCTGTTGTTTATTGAGGAGCCTGAACTAAAACTTCATCCAGGAATGCAACGCAAATTAATAGAGATTTTATATGATAAAGAAATTACAAAGCAAACACAATTTTTCATGACCACGCATTCGAATCACTTGTTGGATATGACGTTAGATTCGAATAATATATCTGTCTATACATTCCATAAAAGTTTAGACGAAAACGTGAGTCGACAAAAGAAAGCTAAAGTGAAAGTTATGAATGTTGCTTCTGAAGGCAATCCTTCACTAGAGTTATTAGGTGTCAGAAATTCCGCTGTATTTTTGACAAATTGTACAATTTGGATTGAGGGAATTACAGATCGTTTATATATCAGAAAATATCTTCAAGTTTATCAAGAAAAAAACGAAGTAACGAAAAAATATAAAGAAGATATTCATTATTCCTTCGTCGAATACAGCGGTAACAACATCACTCATTGGAACTTTTTAGATGAGGATGGAATGAGTGCTGACAATTTATGTGGAAAATTATTTTTAATTTCGGATTTGGATGGTATGGAAAAAGATGACTCTGGGGAATGGACGACAATTAAAGGTAAACGACATGAAAAGTTAGAAGCAGTCTTAAAAGATAGATACATATGTTTGGAATGTAGAGAAATAGAAAATTTATTATCACCGAAAATTTTAACATCTGTTATTTGTGAATATGAGAAAGTAGAGTCTTTAAATGAAGATGATTTAGAAGGAGAGCTTATACAAGACGAATATGCACATAAGTTATTAGGTGAATATATAGAAGAACAGCTTAAAAATAAAAAACGTAGAGGAAGTTATAAATCCGATTCAGGCACGATTTCTGATAAGGTTAATTTTTGCAAAAAGGCTATTGATAAAATTAAAAGTTTTGATGATTTATCGCCTGAAGCTCAACAGTTAACAGAAAAACTTTATCAATTTATAGAAAAGAATAATAATTAGAATGTTTTCCAAGATTGTTTATTAGTTGGTGTGGAGAAGATTCTTAAAACTAAATACGATCCGCACCCAGCGATTAAAGCGCCGATTGCGGTTTGATATGGAGAGTGACCAGTACGTGCTGGTTGCTCTTTTTTTCGTTGCCCGACATGGTATAGTAAATAGGATAGATGTGTTGATGTAGCATTGGCGTAGCGTCTGCGTAACAAAGCGAAGCCTTCCATATCAACACATAACGGTACGATATTTCTAAAACAATACTTCCTCGTTCACCACATCACGTTCATTTTAGAAAGGCATCGTCCACAACGAAAGGAGATGCGGAATTTGTTAGCAATCAATGTACAGCATTTACAAAAGCATTACGGTGATGTGAGGGCAGTCGATGATATTTCGTTTTCGGTCGAGCAAGGGGCGTTGTTTGCATTTTTAGGCACGAACGGCGCGGGGAAATCGACGACGATTGAAATTTTATGCACGCTGCTAGAGAAGACGGGTGGTGACGTGTGCGTAAATGGGCATACGCTTGGCACGTTGAAGGAAAATACGGCGATTCGTAAGTCGATTGGCATCGTCTTTCAGCAAAGTTTGCTTGACGCGCAATTAACGGTGAACGAAAACATCATGCATCGCGGGCGTTTTTATGAGCTGACGAAACAGCAGCTAGCGGAAAATTATGCGTTTGTGAGCGATTATTTGGAGCTAGAGGACATTGCGCATAAAAAGTACGGGCAGCTGTCGGGCGGGCAAAAGCGACGAGCGGACATTGCACGCGCGCTCATTCATCGACCGCACATTTTGTTTTTAGATGAGCCGACGACTGGACTTGATCCGCAATCGCGTCAGCTTGTATGGGCGGCGATTGAGCGGCTGCGTGCTGAGACGAACATGACGGTCTTTTTGACGACGCATTACATGGAGGAAGCGGCATTTGCGGACAATATTATCGTGTTAAAGCGCGGCAAAATTGTCGCACAAGGCTCGCCAAATGAGCTGAAGGAGCGGTATGCGTCGGATCAGCTGCTGTTAACGTTTCATGATGGGTTTACGCCGGACGCGCTCGGCTATCCGCTTCAGCAACAAGGCGATGTGTATGCGATGAAGCTGTCGTCTACGCTTGAAGCGATTGATATTTTATATACGGTGGCGCCGCACATTACGTCGTTTGAAGTCATAAAAGGCTCGCTTGACGACGTATTCGTACAAATTGTCGAGGAAGCAGGTGAGCGCTCATGAA
>JAXJTE010000131.1:0-16958 GCA_036309765.1 Caryophanon sp.
ATGTTGTAATGCCTAATTCCATATAAATCGTCTCCTTTATTCATACTCCGCAAATGCTTGCTGTACAATGTCATATGATGTTTTTAATCGCTCGTTGCTTGGTGGGATGTTCCACGTTTCCCACGTGTACGGCGCAAAGCTTGGAATCGTTTGTTGCTGCATCGCAGGGAACGTTTCAACGACTTCGCCCGCTTCGTTTAAAAAGGCGGCACCGATGTAAATTTCCTCGACCTTTTCACTTGCGTCGTAACCATCTTCGTACACATCGCCAATAAATTCGCGCTGGCTCGGGTCACGTGCTTGTAGCGTTTGCCACGGAATACGTACTTCAATCGTGTCGTCATGCCATGAATAATCGGTCATCGAGTTGTAATCATCCGCTTCGGGGTTGCCGTTTCCTTTCGTCATCGCACCTGTTTCGTACGCGCTATACGGAATGACTTCGCCCGTTGCTGGAATTTTTAGCTGCTTATTTAATACAAACTCAATGTTCGTGAATTGCCCGTTATTTTTCGTCGAGCTTGGTATTTTGTTCACAATAAGTGGTGGGTTTTGCTGCACCGCATATAAATAATTGTAAAAATCGTAATACGGATCCATCGTTGCGCGTGATTGACCACTTTGCTTCAGCTCGATGATAAACTCTGCTTCGTTTGTCATTGTAACGTTTGGCAATGAAGCGGCCGTCGTATTCCCTTGATTTGGAATCGTATCAATGAGTATACGTGCCTCTCCTGCCTGCAACGCCTCTCCTCGTAACTTCACGTACAAATACGTTTCGTCATGCGTCACGCTTACGTTCGCTTCCGGTGTTGCGTACAATGGTGTAACGTCTTGCCAATCGTTTATTTCATCGTCCACTTTGATTTTCATCGTCTCAAACGCCAGCAAGCCGAAATGCTGCTCGCTCGTTTGCTGATTCGACCAATACGGACGGCGCTCAGGGTTGTCGTAATCCATCGTGTTCCACGTACGCTTAAACCACTCGTCTTGCCATGTGAAAATTAAGCCACCTAAATAATCTTCGGCCATCATATCCTCAAACAAGCTCACTAAATACTCACCTTGCTGCTGCTCGCTCACGCCACCTTGATTCCAGCCGTACACGTTATGATGCGTCGAGCCACGCGATGACGGAATGCCAAACTCTGCGACAAGCACTGGCATTGTGTGTGCTGCACGCAAGTCGTGTAAATACCCTGCGTAGCTATTTGTCTTGCCACGATGATCGACGTATTGTAAATAGTTTTCATCGAAGTTTAAAAAATCTGGGTAGTATGGGTACACATGATACGACGCGAACTGCCCCGTCGTATTCGCATCGCCCTTTGTGTAAATATGATTCGGGTCAACAGCAACTAAATCTTCATCTTCTGGTGATGGCTCGTATGGATGGTCGAGCAAATCGGTTGTCACCCAGTTCGTAAAGCTCATCGGACGAATCCAGTGGTAATTGTCCGCTTCATACTTCAGCATATAGTCCATATTCATCGCAACCCAATGCTCAAACGGACTGGCCTCATTCGTTTCAAAATACGTGCCGCTGTACTGCCCAATTGCCTTGTGCGCCGCATTTGTGCCAACGACCATGTTTTGGTACCATTCAATGCCGATAATCCAGCCTGCGATATATTCTGAAACGTCCGCATCATACATACCAGACGCATGCCCAACGCGAGTCGGCACGTACGCATTGCCATGAATCACATCGACAATCGTGCGCATTTCTTCTTGGAAACCTTCTAGCGGCTCAGCAGAAAACGCATCAAGTGACTCGACAAGCTGCTCCTCGTTAATCCATACACCATGAAAAATGTAAAGCGGCTCATCTGCTTGCGCGTTAAATGCTTTTAGCGCATTGTAAAAACCAGTCGGCTGTAATGTATAAACCCGCACAGTATTGGCATGCATGTCGGCAATTTGTTCAAACCATCGATAATATTCTTCCTCGGTAATCGCCGCTTCTCCTGGGAAGTAGCCAGGTTTGCCCATCCCTAAGTTCACGCCTTTAATCGTGATTGCCTGCCACGAACCGTCATCTAGCTGCACCTCAAATGCATCACCGTTTATACGCGCATTGTGATGCAACTCATCTGGAATGGCCACTTCCTCGACATCCTTTTGTTGAAATTGCGTTAAAATTTTCGTCATGACCGGCACATACGTCGTCCAGTAAAATGCATCATCTGCAAACATTTGCATGTAACGATACAATGTCGGTGTTCCGCGCATTTGATAAAACGACGGCACCGTTTGCATATCGTTGTAGTCACCGGCAAAATAATACGTCGTCGCATATTGGCGTTCATTGCCGATAATGGCCGCGAACTGCGTGGGAATACCATGCTTCTCAAGCAGTGCCTCGCCATCGTCCGTCAAGCTCCACTCGTAGTTCGCATACACTTGCGCTGATGGATATGCTTGCACAATATCAAACCAGTAATTATAGTTCGCACTCGTTTCAACGCCCAGCTGCTCTGTGCCAAGCTCTGTAAACTGAACGCGAATGCCCGCTTCGTCCACATGCTTATCTAGCTCTAGCACAATCAGTTCCTCGGTAAAATCATTCACGAGGATAAAACCGCCACCTTCATATTGCCATGTGTCACCGTAATCATCGACAACCCATTGTGGGATTTCCTCATTTTCTCGAAAATCAAGCTCATCAAAATAACGCCCGACCCACCCGTCCCAATCAACACCCATAAACTCGGTCATTTCTGCACGCACATCTGCTTGTGTCGGTGAGGCGAACGAATTGTATTCGGCAATAAGCAAGCTTTTTTGTTCACTGCTTAACCGTGTGACGATGCTTTGCCATTCAGGAAGCGCTAAGCCGCCGTACACTTTTGCTGAGCGTTCACCTGTTCGCTCCGCTAAGTCGTCTTCAAACACACCGTATGTATCCGCCATATAAATGACATCATATTCGCTATAATCCGTTGGTAGTGCGCGTTCAGATACTGTTTTACCGTCCTCTGAAGGCATAGCACCGAAATAATCATCGGCTAATGCATACGGCTGCCCGTCCTGTTCATAGCGCTCATATTGTAGCAGCCAGTGCAGTCCTAAATGCTCGCGGTACGACTCGTTCGATACACTTTTATCAATAATTGCAATCTCTAGCGCCTGTTTGTCCTTCATATGCCACAATGTAAACGGCACAATGAATAGTAGTAGGACGACTGCAATGCCAATATAGATTCGTTTCATCTGTCATTACTCCTTTTTCTCGTCCTTTGCGATACCGCGGCGTTCCATATTGCCCCATTCTTTGCGCCCTAAAAAGAAATGCACGAAGCCTTCTAAACGCCAAATGAGTGTGAGCGGACGATACCAAAAAATTTCTGTCAGTGCGAGTACAACGATGCGCAGTAAGTCGGATAGACGCGGATAACGTTCAAGCGTCCATGCATCAAAGACGACTGCAACCGCTGAAAACACCGAGCCGTAAATGACGAACAGCAGCAACAACAACAGCGCAATCTCATAATAAATTTGCCCCATGAAAAACGCGCAAATGACGTAAATGTAGCCACCTAGCTCAATGATTGGTCCTAAACATTCAATAAGCCAAAAATATGGAAATGCGACAAGACCGATGCCGCCGTACTTCGGATTTAATGTCATGCGACGATGGCTCCACAAGCTCTCAAGTAAGCCTTGATGCCAGCGACGTCGCTGTCTACGTAGTACAGATAACGACTCCGGTGCTTCTGTATAACAAACAGGGTCCGCTACGAAGGCGATGCGCTCGTTTGATTGATTTTCCTTTAAATAACGGTGCAGCTTGACGACGAGTTCCATATCCTCACCAATCGTTTTGACCGCATAACCTCCAACAGCCACGACATGTTTTTTCGAAAACACGCTAAACGCGCCTGAAATAATGAGCACTAAATTGAAGCGGCTAAACGCAATGCGCCCCATTAAAAATGCACGCAAATACTCAATGACTTGCATGAGTACAATATATTTTGTTGATAGGCGCTCCTTTGTTAGCGAGCCGAGTTCCATGCTAGATCCGTTTGCGATGCGCACGTTGCCCCCAACCGCAATGACCTCGCCATCTGATTCCATAATCGGCTTCATAATGCGCACGAGCGAGTTTTCATGTAAAATCGAATCGCCATCGAGTGAGCAAAAGTACGGATATTTCGATACGTTAATGCCAACGTTTAGCGCATCTGCCTTTCCGCCGTTTTCCTTATCCACTAAAATACAATGCGGATAAATGGTCGATTCGTATAGTTGGATAATTTCTTTTGCCGGAATTTCCTTACGCACGATGCGATTGACTGGACGCATTTTAAACGCTTCAATTGCACGTGCTAACGTATTGTCCGATGAGCCGTCATTAACGATAATAATTTCAAGCTGCGGGTAATTTAAGTTGAGCAGCGAATGCACGCTATCCACAATGCCAAGCTCCTCGTTAAAGGCTGGCACGATGATGGAAATCGGCTTTGAATACAGCGCGTTTATATGCACCTTTTCATAGTCCGTCTTGTCTAGCTCCTGCTCCTTCTTCAAGCGACTTGTCGCAAAGATAAGCATGAGCATATATGAGCCAATTACGATAAACATATATAACAAAATAAATGTGCCAAAAAACAGCATGAGGTATTCAATTATCGTCGTGATCACGTTGGCACACCGGCTTTCGTTAATACTTGCTGGGCCATGTCTTTGGCGAAGCGGTCCGTCGTCGTCACCATATTGCACTTCAGTACATCGGCACCTTCTTCATAACGCATCATCGTTTCAGCGGCTTGTTGACGCACCCACCAATTGGCATCTTCTAATAGTGTTAGCAACATGTTCTCGCTATATAGAAGCGGCACATACTTCAAAATTTTCGCCACCATTAATCGTTCCTCCCAAATGGCAGACTGGACGAATGGCTCGTACAGCGACACATCCTCAATCCAGCTTAACTCATATAAGCTCTTTAGTACGCGAATGCGCAATTCTGCATCGTCCTCCTGTAGCAATAATGTAAGCTGCTCCACGTATTGCAAATCTTTCATCGCACCGAGTGTATCGATGAGCGCATATTGTGCCGAAGCAGTTGGCAGTCGCTCGATATTTTGAACTAAATCGAGCAGCTGTGCTTTTGATAGTGTGACGTAAATGCGGCGATACTCAAATTCTGAAAAATCACTGCGCTTCGTATATAAATAATGCGCAAACGTTTGTGGTGCGTAGTTCGCAAAAATCGCCATTAACGTATAGCGCTCCTCTCGCGTTGTTGATTTTTTGTCATACAATGCAATGCACGGAGCGAGTAGCGTATCCATTTGAAAGTCATCAATGCGATACAGCGCGTTCATACGACGACTCCATTTGTGCTGCGCGAGCATATGTCGGTAATAATTATATAAATAGCGCTTCGCAAAATCTGAAATTTTCGCTTCAATGCGTGCATCTGATACATTATCTACGTACGATAGTAGCAGCTGCTCCACCGCTAAAAATGCGCCTTTTGTTTTCGGAATGGCCGCATCATCAAACGGCTCGTGTAACACTAAATAGCGATACCATGTCGTTTCATAGCGCTTGATATACGCATCACGCGCAGCAAATACACGCTGTTGCTTAAATCGCTTATAGCCAATATACGCGATGATTACGACTAATAGCGCCGCAATACACGCTGTAATAATGAGTAATATCTTCGGTGAAAGTGTCATGTCCATAACCTCTCAAACGCACGCGCAATTTGTGCCTCAAACAAACGCAAATTGAACGGCTTAATTAAATAATGATCCGCGCCTGCTTTATACGCGGTAATCATTTCTTGCTCCGATAAACGGCTCGTCATCATATAAATAATGAACTTTTTCTCATTCGGCATACTGCGTAACTGATGCAGCACCGCCATGCCATTTTTGCGTGGCAACACGTCGTTTACGATGACGACATGCATATGCGATGACTGATAAAAATCCGATTGTAAAAACGCCTGCCCATCGTCAAAGCTTTTCGTCTGTAGCGTAAAATGAGGCAGCTGCAAATTGTTCACCTCTGCTTGTAGCACGTTGCGAAAAATTTCATTGCTTTCGAGGATGCTTACTTTCACTAGCTCTTTTTCTGGTTTATTGTATGCGGTGTTCACCTCGATATGGGAGCGCGTTGTCGCGTGCTGCAAATAATGCTCGGCTGCTTCAACAATGAGCGGAAATTGTGCCTGCTCATTGCGAACTTCGGTTACGTGCGCGACAATGCCCTCATTCAAATTGTTTAATATCCGCTGCAAAAAGGCTAACGTTTCGCGCTCGCCACTTTGCGTTAATAAAATGCCGATGTACCCTTTTTGCATATGGAAAAGCGCATCATTTTTACGAATTTCATGTAATAAAAAAGCTTCCATTTCGACTAGCTGCTGCTCGTTGCTTTCTAATAGCTTGATTCCGACGATACACATGCTCGATTTTGTGCGCGTCATATTAGATTTTAATAAATCAAAAAAACGTTTTGCGATGTGGAGCGGTAAACTGTGTTGTTGTGTATGCATGGTCGTCCCCTTTGACGTTTTCAATTCCCGATTAACGGGTACTTATCTTTTTCCGTTTTTTCGGTATCTGAAACTACAGTCACGCACGTTTTACATCGCGTTAAGCGCTTTCGCTCGAATTATTTCTCATTTCCGTTACAATAGAAGGCGTGTCATATTATATGAGGAGGTTTTTTATGAAACGATTTATGAGCTTTGCGGCTGCGACTGTAATAGGCGCGGCACTTAGCACAAGTGCATTTGCACATTCCCCTTTAAAGGAAGCTACGCCAGCAGCTGGTGAAACGGTTGTCGAGCCGCTACAGCACGTGACGCTACAGTTTGACGGCAATATTGAGCAAGGTAGCTACGTCGACTTCATTTCTTCAACAGGCGACGTGCTACAAGCGAACGTAGATATCGATGGCAATACGCTTACGGGTTCGTTTGATGAGCCGCTACCGAACGACTCTTATACAGTGAATTGGAGCATTATTAGCGAGGACGGGCATCCGTTAGAGGGTGATTACACATTAAATGTGAACGCACCTGTTGTGGAGGAAACCGTAATGGAAAGTGAAAACGAAGCGGTCGCAACTCCTGTAGAGGAAGTCGAAGCGGAAGAAACGGTAACCGGACCGTCTGCTGGGATGCTGTTAGGTGTAGCGATTGGTATCGTTGCGTTAGTCGGCGGCGTATTTTTCTTCGTCATGCGTAAGGAATAACCAATGGAGCTATTCGTATTAGTCAGCCAAGCCGTATTATACATTTGTTTTGCGTTGCTGCTTGGCACATTCATTTTACGCATCATCCCAAGCGAGCTGCGTCCAAACGTCGTCGTGTCACAAAAAGTACTCGTCGTCGTTACAGCATTCATTCCGCTTGCCGCCTTTTTACCTGTGCTAGACATTACGCTGTACGTTGCGCCGCGTCTTGGCTTTACGAACGCGCTGTCAATTGTACTGACAACGTATACAGTCGGCACGGCATGGGATGCGACACTTTTTTTAGCGCTGATTTTCGTCGTGCTGCTTATGCGTACGACTGCTACGTCAAAGGTTGCGTCTTACGTAAGCATCGTACTTACAACGCTGCTCATCGTCTCGGTTGCTTGGTCAAGTCATGCCGCGGCAATCGATGCAACGTTAGGGATTGTGAGCGATACACTGCATTTACTCGGCGCGAGCGTTTGGGTTGGTATTTTGCTTGTCATTAGCTTTTTTGCAAAGGACACAAGCAATTGGCTCGCCTTTTTGAACTGGTTTACGTACACAGCAGTCGGATGCTTAGCCGTCATTGGCATTAGTGGCTTTTTGTTAATGGATATTATGGTGGATGGCTACATTGACGCATGGATGATTGATTACGGACAAGGGCTGCTGCTAAAGCATTTACTGCTTGTGCCGATTATTTTATTTGCGTTTGCAAATACGGCCGTGTCACGCTTTTTCCTACTGCGCAACAAGCCGTTTCAGCCGCTTCCGTCGATTCGCTTTGAGGCGATGTTACTGAGCCTCATTTTTATCGTCACGAGCGCATTTTCTCAGCAAAACCCGCCACACGGTGCATACTTAAACCAGGAAATCATCTCACCCCTTTTTAAATGGTTTCACCCAGACGTTACAATTGGGGCAGGCAACGTCATCGGCTTCGTTGTGAATTTACAGTCGGTGCTGTTTTTATTCGGCTCATTGTTTGCGATCATTGCGCTTGCCGCTTCATTTTTCTTTAAAAAAATACCACCGATTGTGTCGTTTATGTTAAGTATCATCGCGGTCGTGTGTATTTACGCGTTGCTTATGGTGACAACGGTTGTGCGCTAATAAATGTTATTTTTATTTCTTGCAGCTTACTTTATACTTATAACTGGAGGTGTCATTCATGAAAAAACGACTATTAGCAGTAACGTTAACTGCTGCGCTACTTTGCCCGACGACTGCATTCGGTGCGTTTACGGACGTGTCAAAAGGCTACACAGAGGCAGTCACGTACTTAGCAGAGCGCGGTGTCATTACTGGCTATGAGGACGATACATTCCGTCCTGAGCAAACAATCACACGCGTACAAGCAGCTCGCATGTTCACGCGTCAATTGCCGCCAAGTGCTGTGAGCGACAACCTTGTGTTTACGGATGTATTGCCAGAGCATAGTGATTACGATGCAATTATGCAAATTGCGTCGCTCGGCGTGTTAAATGGGCAACGTGACGGCGAATTCAAAGCATTTAAACCAGCGCATGCATTAACGCGCGCACAGCTAGCAAAGGCGTTCGTCGAGGCGTATGACCTACAGCTGCACCCAAAGCAAAAGGTAAAGCCATTTGACGATGTACCAGCAGACGCTTGGTTTAAGCCATACGTTGATATTTTAGTATCACACGGACTAATGACGGGCTATAATAAAAAGCAATTTTCACCGAACGAGCCGGTTAAACGCAAGCACTTCGCGGCCATTTATTATCGTTATTTAACGAGTGATCTTGCATTAAACGCAGAGCCGTACGTGTTCGGAAAAGCGCTTCATGCTGACACGAGCGAACCACTTGCCAAAGCAACCGTGTCGATTTATGACGGCGAAGAGCTATATATGCAAATGACGACCGATGAAACAGGTACATACCGTGCAGAACTACCAGCAGGGCGTTACACGATGACCGTTGAAAAAAGCGGCTTTGACGTACAAACGTACACAATTGATGCAAGTGCAACAGAGCGTGTAAAGCAAATGCTGTTTTTACACGTCGAGCAGCCAGTTGAAACAGTGGATGACACGAAATACGCAGTTGATACGTGGGGCTTAGCGTTCACGTTACCAGAAGCGGCATCGAACTATACGATGACGTTCCCGACGATGACGGAATTACACATTGAAAAAGACGGCAATTTATTAGTGCGCCTTCATGTGTACCGCAACGGCGAAGTCCCATCATTAGACGGCAACTGGGACGTGCTGCGTGAAAATTACAAAGGCTACGACTATTACATTGCCGCATCAGACGACAGCAATTTTTCAGTCTGGCAAGAAGATGAAAATGGCATAGCTGAAATAATTACACCGACAGTAGATTACACTGCTGTATATGAAGCCATTTTCAAATCAGCGAAGTTCGAATAAAGCAAAAAACCCTCGAGAGCGTAAACACAATTGTTTGCACTTTCGAGGGTTTCATTTTGTATTTATTTAATTAATTAATTATCGCTTCCAACCAAACGATGGGTTTTCAAACTGCTTACGGCGGGCTTTATGTTCTTTTTGTGCCTCGTCAAATGCATCAAGCTTTGCATGCCAAAATACTAAGTCATGCATAAATAGCTTCGTTGCCATCGTGTATAATGCTGGTGTCGTTTCGCGAATAAGCGCTACTTCTTCAGCTTGTAGCGTACGCTCATGGTAAAACAGCATGCTGTTCCAGAACGCTGATAAGCCACATGTATACACGAACGCTTCGTCTTTACGCTCTGCTAATGTTGCGGCGAATGCTTCAACCATTGGCTCTGCTGCGTATGTTGTTAATAAGGCATCAAGCGGCTCTGTGAAGCGTTGTACGAACGCAACTGCTGCGTTTAACTCCGCTTTCGTTTGCTGCTTCGTAAATGCTTTTAACACTTCATGCGTCAAGCTAAAGCCTTTTAATACTTGCTGACCTTGTACGTGGTAGTTGTAGCTCCAACGTAATTGAGGAATTTTATAGTCATCGTATTGTGAAAGCTTTTTCGGTGCATATTGCGCTTTGTCGTTTACAAGCACGTATGAATCTCCTAATGCGCGCTCTACTGATACGTGATCCCATTCCTGGAAGCCAGAAATTAATAAGCTGCTTGTGCGTGCTTCTTGTGGGAACGTTGCAATTAAGTTTTGCAGTGCATCGATGTTGATCATACCGAAGTCTACACATGTCATGTAATCCTCGATTAATACTGGTACGTACACTTCCTCATACTCATACACTTGTGATAAAAGGTTTAATAACGCATCCTCTTCCCACTCGCCCTCATCGCTTTGCTCACCGAATAATAACGCCTGTGCAAACGTTTCTTCCGTTTGAACAGCTACAGTAATCATGCGTGGTGATAAAGTAGTTGGGAATGCTTCGTCCTCTTGTAAAGATACGATGTAATGCCCTGCTGGTACGTCGATCGTTACTTTTTGTCCGTTTGCTTCTACTGATGTAACAAGCGCACGCGTTACGAAATCAAATACGCGTACAGTTGCTTGCACGTTTTCTGTGAATAGTACGCTAATTGTACCTTCAGCTGAAACCGCATCAGCAATTTCGTAGCTTGGGTATACTGTTACGAGCGGTGCATCTAGCTCTAATGCATCGATGCGAACGTGTAATGTACGCACGTCTGCTGTGTTCGTTGCATCTGCAAACTGTGCAAGTGATAATGCATCTGTATGCGTCGTATGTGCTGTTACCGCAACTTCATTTACCGCGCCGTCTTGTAGTTGCTCATATACAACAACTTCTAGCTCGTCCGCTTCTGTATAGCCGTGTGTCGCATCTGTATCGATCACTAATGATGCTGTCGCAAAGTCAAAATCTTTCGCTGTCGTCACATAACCAAGTGGTGCTACGACGTTGTGAGACGCAACTGACACTGCTACTTGCTGCGGGTAGTACGTGAAGTGTAGCTTTTCTTTCGTACGTGGCATCGTTAACGTTACGTGTAACGTCTCATACATATTTTGTACCGTTACTTCGTTTTTCGTTGCCGAGAATACGTGCGTATACACATTTGACGGTACAAGCTTGTAGCCTTGTTCTGTTTGGAATAACACTTTGTTCTCTACTTGTTCAATAATGACAACATTTTCTGGTACGTATACGAAAGTCGTTTTCGCATCTTTCCCGAGCACGCTCGTCATTTGAATTGTGTAGTGACCTGGCTTATCTGCCATAAACGCTGTGAATGCATCAACGAACGGTAACTCAAAGTGACCTAATTCGTTTTCTACTAATTCAAGCTCTTTTACGTTAATGCTTACGAACTCGCCGCTTTGTACGTGTGTTAACGTTAACGTCCATACGTTTGCCGCTTCAAGTGACGCGAATGTCTTTTTACCGATTACGACCGAGAAGTTGCCGTTATACACTGGTACAGATGAGACAACCGCTTTTTGCTTTTGCCCTTTTAGTAAGAACTGACGCGCTGTTGCATACACAACTAAACGTTTGTCCCCGTTGTTGTAAGCAAATGCTTTATGCACATGTACGTCTGCTGCTGTGTAACCGTTCCAAGCGCCTTTTAGAGCTGTTGGTGTTACCGCGATGCCATCGATTGCAGCGAATTTTTGGTGCTTTTTCGCAAATACAGCGATTACTTGCTTCGCGCTAAACTCTTGTGCTTGAATTTGCTCAAACGTCGTCGCGTCGAAGTACATGAAGTCTTCCGTCGCTAAAAACCACTCGCCTTGCACAACGCCATCTACCGTTAACTGTACATTGTACGTCGTTGCTGGTGTTGCAGGCACTTGGTAAATTGCTTCAAAGTCAATTTCACCATTTTCATAAGCGTAACGTGCTGTTTGAATCGTTTCATCGTTCACTGTCCAAATCGCTTGTGCCACTTGACGGCGGAACGTTTGAACCGGTAACGCAAGCTCCACTTGTTGTGCTGCTAAGTTGTAGCGTAGCACTGGGCGCTCTGTCGCAAGCTTAATGACTTCGGCTGCTTTACGAGGCGTCTTCACCGTAATCGCGTCGAACTCTTGTAATAAGTGCTGTGGTAACACACCTGCAAAATTTTCCACGAATGGACGGTTTTGCGTTTTCCAAATATTCATCGCACGCGTTAACACGTCCGTTACAATTAAATCTTGCTGTTTCACAAAGTCCTTCACCGCGCGAATTAAGCCGTGGCTCTTCACTGGTGTTGCTTTTGCGTCGTGCTGCATCATCGTTTGAATATCTTCTGCGCTATAGCCATGCTCAAGTGCTGGCTGAATAATACGCGTTACGAATGTTTTCACTTGAGCACGTGGAATTGTCGTATGCCCAAGAATGTTCGCTGTATATTTTTGTACGCCTGCTGCTTTGAATGTGTGCACGTCTGACGCTTCAACTGCTATCATGAACGCATCACGCCATAAATCTGCATCATGTAATACTAGCTCGTCACCCACTGTTTGCCAAAAGTTCGCATCGTATGCATTTGTTGCAAACGTCGTCGTGAATAACAGCATCGTTTTTGGTGCAACTGTCCATACAGCTGTTGTCGCTTTCGCATGGTCTGCCGTTTCAATTTCTTGTTTTACCAGTTCCAGAACGCTGTCGTAGTCACCCTCGTCCATTGTTACTTCGCTAATGATTGCGACACCTTGAAATAATTGCTCATACTTCTCTTCAAATTGCTGCAATTGCTCAACCACTGTTAAGCTATTTTTTTCTTCATGCATTCCATAGAACCTCCTAACAAACCTATATCTTATTGATTCTACTATAGATTTTGGCAAATGACATTTATTAACTTGAAAAAGAACACGATTTCTCTAATTTTTTTGTGAAACGATGACATTTTCAGGGTATTAACACCTAAATTATAGAAGAAGCACCATATAATATTCGTTTACGTACTGACCATCGATATATAATGAGTGCTGCTTCACCCCTTCTTCACAAAAGCCCACCTTTTCATAAAGCGCCCGAGCAGCATCATTATACGCAATATATGTGAGCTCTAAACGATGGATTTTTTGCTCCTTTGCCCATGTAATGCATGCTTCGAATAATTTCGTACCGACACCTTGCCCGCGCACGTTTTCATCGACGCCGATCGCAATTGATGCGCGGTGCTTCGTGCGTTCCATATTTTCCTGCTGCACCATTAAATAGCCAGCAAGTTTACTCTCTTGCTTTGCGACAAATAACGCACTCGTACGCTCGATGAATCGTTCTACTTGCGCCGCGGTTAATTGACGTTCGCCTGGATTTGCCATCATCATGCCCGATTTCTCGACGCGCATTATTAATTCACTTAGTGCTTCTGCATCATACTTTGTTGCTCGTTCAATGTTCATTGTTCTATTTGCTCCTTCTATGCGACATTATCATTCGCTTTATTTTTTTCCCTATTGCTTCCTATTTGCTAGCACTTCATATTCCTTTTTCTTCCTTTGCATAGGCGAGCATAGAATTTTCAGACAATACACACTATACTAAGGAAAAATGTAAATTTGTAAAGGAGACGATTTTGATGAAAAAACAATTAACTGCTCTTTGTTTTGCATTGTTACTGAGTACGATTTTCGCATTTAACACGAACGCAGCGAGCTTCTCAGACGTACCGACAACGCATCGCTATCATAAAGAAATTACGACGCTTGCAGATTTAGGCATAATTAAGGGCTACGAGGATGGCACATTTAAACCTGGTGTGTATATTACACGCGCCCAATCGCTTAACATTTTAGACCGCGTGCCGGACATGTCAGTGCTACCGATTCGCGACATGCGTGAGTTTTCGGATTTAAAGCGTGCCTATCCGTATTATGCTATATTCGAACGCTTTTACCGTGGCGGCATTATTAACGGCGATGGCAACTTCATGTATCCGTCAAACATTGTTACACGCGGGCAAATTGCGAAAATGTTCACGCTGTATTTTGACTTCAAAGCGACAAGCAACGTATCGTTTAACGACGTACCTTCGAACTCAGACAAATATCCTTACGTTTCAGCATTAGCCGCAAACAATGTCACAACCGGCGATGCAGGCTACTTTTACCCGAACAAACACTTAACACGCGAGCATTTAGCTGTTTGGTTATACCGCGCATTGTACAACTAATTGCCAGTTAAAAAAGTAGAGCATGCAGTATGTCTTTTCTCAAAAGTATCGTATACTAATAATTGAGAAAATGAGAAAAGGTGATGTTCGATGAAAAAATTGTTAATCGCAGCGGCAGCCGCAAGCTTACTATTAGTCGCATGTAATGATACGAGCAAGGAAGTAAAAGAAGCAACACCAATCACAGCTGAGGTTGAGTCAGCTTTAACGAGCGCACAAACGACGATTTCAGCACAGCTCGCTTCAATTTTAGCGCTTCCTGAGCAAGATTTAAACGTATCTATTACGGCAAATAACGAACAAGACCCACCCGTTGCGATTGCGACTGTTATTTTATTAACGAATCCTGAAATTGCAGATGCTAAAATCGAGGAAGCTGTATCGTTCATTCAACAGCAACTTGAAACAATTGATGGTGTGTCGGTTCATAAAAACAGCATTATGATTACAAACGTAGAAGGCGACGTTCTTCACTAAAAATGAGTAAAAAAATAGGGCTATGCTATCAGTTGCGTTGACTGAAGCATAGCCCTATACTTATTTAATTGATACTGTATGTACGCAATAGAAAGGGCCACCCTCGCCAGCAGCCCTCCACCCCCGACAAAACGGAAATGCTTCTATCGCTAACCAATAACTTAATAATAGCATTGTGCAATATTTTTCTTCAACTAGTTCATACCTTACAAATTTGTCACTTTTGCAACTTTTCCTTACTTTACACGTCATTGCTCATCAATTTTTACATTTTCTAAATCGATTGTCTCGGTTTCAATCGCTGGTAACGGACGCGGTGCTGTTAATTCTTTCGGTGTGCCAATGTCGATGCTATAAAACAGCTTCTCCATATGCGCAATATTTTTTTCTTTGTCATTTATTTTTTGCTGCAAGTCGCGCATTGCGGCTAAAATTGGCGCACGCTCCCCTTCAATCACTGCCTTCTCCTCACTCAAAGTATCGACCTTCACCTGTAGCTGACGAATCGCTGCTTTCTCACTCGCTAAATAACGGCTATCTAAGTCGATAAATAAATCAATCATGCCCTCATATAGCTTCTTCTTCTCGCGCTCCTTCGATTTGATCGATACATTGTTCGCAGTCGTTTTCACTTTTGATGTAAGCTTTGAAAAAATCGAGTTCGAACGCTGTGGCTGCTCATTTTTTTCATGCAATACCGCCACTTCACGCTCTGCTTCTTTAAAGCGCTTATAGTACGAATGATACGTCGTGTCGGTAATTTCCATGTCAGCACGCGTTACGTTAAAGTCCGCATATAGCTTTTCTTTTTCCTGCTTTACATAATACGCCGCTTCTTGAATTTCCTTCTCCTTCGCGTCGAGTTGCGAGCCAAACTGAAGAAGCAACGCCTCGTGCTGTCCGATGTGGTTACGCAGCGCTTCAATATCGAGCTGTAGCTTCGCACGTTGGTTAACGACATGTTGCCAATGCGCGACTAAAATGTGTACGTCTGCCTTTTCATGACGAGCGCCAATGACTGCAAGAACAGTAAGTGCCAGCCCTAAAAACAGCGTGCGTGTATTGTCGAGCTGTTTAGATAACGAAAATGCCTTCGTACCAAACACATCAAATTTCAAAAAGCTCGGATGAATGAAAACCGCAAGCACACGATCAATTGATTCCTCTAGCTTAACATTCGGTAACGCTTCAATTAATGCTGCTGTCACTTCAATTTGCTTACCATAATCATTCGGTGCATGCGCCTGTAGCACTTGAGCAATAACGTCATCATTTAACGTAAGCAATGCGCCGTCTTCCATGTAGCTGCTGAGTGCTTCATACACTTGCTCACGCTCTTCACCTGTTAGCTTTTTTAGTGCATTTGTGAAAAATCGTTGTAGCTGCGTCGCATGAATCGCTAAAATTGCGTCAAGTGGTGTCGCGTGCCCAGCAAGCATCGGTGCTAGCTTATCGTGCGCCGCATATTTTGCGTGCAATTGCTCAATCATCGCCTGCACTTGTAGCAACACAATTTTATCTTCTGTTAACGGGACTTTCGGTAGCTTGAGCTGCTGCGCCATTTCAAGTAGTAAGCCTAGCTGTACTTGTGCATCTGCAACCGCTGTATACGCTTCGATGTCGTGCTGAATTTTTTTATATAAGCGCTGTTCTCCAGATACTAAATCAGTCACCTTTGATGCCATGACGTGACCTGCATGTAATTTTTTAACGATAACGTAAAGCGCTCGTAAATTGACGTCGTTTACTTGTCGAAAGCCGTTCGCTACTGTTTGCTCATTCATATGAAAAACTCCTTTCAGACTGCTTGCTATTCGCTTTTATTATACCCTGTTCAGTAGGAAAAATTATCATGACAGCCTTACCTTTTGCGTTGCACACGAGATAAGAATGCATTAAAGTGCTTATAGACAAATGTTTATTTATTAAATTTCAAAGTCGGATAATAAAGGAGGACGTCATGTTTTTCAAACGTTTAGAAAATGAATTTGCGTTACAGCGAAAATATATCGGGCATGGCAATGCAATCCGCCGCTTCCGCAAATCAATTGTGTACGCGGAGCAGGAAGTGTTGACGTCTGAGGAGCAAGTGCTAGCGTCGATTGCGGTGAGCGCAGCACCAGAATTTCATAAACAGATGCACGGCTTGCTGATTGCGACGAATATGCGGCTATTGTTCGTCACGTCATCGAGGC
>JAXJTE010000132.1:0-4982 GCA_036309765.1 Caryophanon sp.
AGCACATACAGAGCAAAGTGAAAAAGCGTTCTTACAGCAGGCCGCAAACATTCAGCAACTGCTAAACGCCAATAATGTAACCTATGCTGAAGTAAATGTTTACACGAGGAAAAATGTGAAGAGCGGCAAGGACACCCATTCAGAAGTCGCGCATACGACGGTGTTTATGCATGATACTGAAGAGCTAAAGATTGTGAGGTAAGAGGAAGACGCGGCTACGTTTTGTAGTCGTGTTTTTTTATGCGACAAACGTCTATTGTTTTGTAATGAAATCTTTCCTATACTCAACATAGGGAGGTGGGACATATTGGATCATGACATGAATCCATTTTTACGCGAAACGCTTGTCGGTGAAACGGTCGATGCGCTTCATTTTTGGTGGCCGGCACTTATGTTATCGACAAATGATAGCACCTATGACGACATTACGATTCGTATAGAAGGTACATACATATTAACGGATGCAAACGGGGAACGCATTGTGCGCCGCGATGACTTCGGTCGCTTAGAGCATCTGTGTGCACTTGCGCGTGAGACGGTCGCTTCGGCTTGCATCGTCGGCGACAACGATTTATCGCTCCAATTTCAGTCTGGCATGACGCTGTATCTTTTCGGTGACAATGGCTCATTTGAAGGCTGGCACGTCGAGGCGAAATCGGACGAGCAATTTCGACTACTCGTTGCAGGTATTGGCAAGGAACTGACGTTGTTCGATTAATCATTTTTGTAGAGCATTCTCGTGACAATTTTAATAAAAAACGCTATAGTAAAAGCAAATAACTGGAAAGAGGCGAACGTATGTCAAAACTACAAAATAAAGCAATTATTATTACGGGCGGTGCTGGCGGAATCGGTGCTGGTATGGCAAAAGCGATGGTAAAAGAAGGCGCTAACGTATTAATCGTTGACGTAAATGAAGAAGCGGGCGCAAAAGTATTAGCGGAGCTTCGCGAGTTTTCACCAAAAAGCGAATTCATGCAGTTCGATTTAACGAAGCATAGCGAGTTACATCAAATTGTTGACTTTGCCGTAGAGAAGTTCGGACGCCTTGACGTGCTTGTAAACAATGCACATGTTGCACGTCAAGTAATGTTTGAAGAAACGAAGCAAGAACACTTTGATTTATCGTTTGGCACAGGCTTTTACCCGACGTTTTACTTAATGCAAGCAGCACTGCCACATTTAAAGGAAACGAAAGGGAATATCATTAACTTCGCATCAGGCGCAGGTATTTCTGGTCAAAAAACGCAAACGGCATACGCAGCAGCGAAGGAAGCAATTCGCGGTATGACACGCGTTGTTGCGAACGAAGTCGCACAATACGGCGTAACAGTAAACATCATCTCACCAGTTGCGATGACAGAAGGCGTTGAGAAGTGGAAAGCAGCATTCCCAGATATGTACGAGGATACATTATCGAAAGTGCCACTAGGCCGCTTCGGTGACCCAGAGCAAGATATCGGGCGCGTAGCCGTGTTCCTCGCATCAGAAGACAGCAAATACATGACCGGTCAAACGTTTATGGTTGACGGCGGCGCGAATATGCGTCCGTAACAAAAAAGTCGATTTCCGTGAAAAATGGGAATCGGCTTTTTCTTTCCCCTAAATTCCTATGCTTTCCCTCAATAATCCATCAACAACGTCATATATTTATCGTTTTATAACAAACTTCCCGTCGTTCAACTATTTTGTAGTAGCATACATTCATAGTGAGCAATTGAAGGAGGAGCAGCATGAGAGCGATTATCGATATAGAGCTTGCGTCGTAGGACATGAGCAATGGCTGGGAATTTGCGCTGCTTGATTACATGACGACCGTCGAAGGCCAGCAATACGGTGTAACGGGTTCGATTAAGTTTGATTATATGTCGATTGATTTAGATTTTAATAAGCGCAAGTTGACGAACGGACCGCATGCAGTGACGCTTAATGCCGCGATGGTTGCAAGCGTCAGCATCGGGCCAAAAGTTGCGGTGCCGCTGAAAAAAGGGCAAAACGTCCACTTCATTCTTGAAAACTTTGGCTCGATTGAACGAATTTTACTAGATGAAACGGTGTATACAATTATTCCTGCGTATTATGAGTGGGATTTAGCGTATAATTATTATTTTAAATATAGCAATTAGTGGAAGAGGCGAACATTCATAAAGAGTGTTCGCTTCTTTTTAAGCTGAAAATTCAGAAAACATAAAATATGGTATAATAAGGGCATAAAGGGGTGTTCATCATGTGGCAACAACAATTCATCGAAACGGCACGTGGTACGTTTCAGCTTTTTACAAAAGGACACGATGCACAATGTCCGTACGAATATGCGGCATCGATTGCCGAGCATATGCCAAACGCAACGCTCACAACGTTTGAAAAAAGCAATCATTTCCCATTTATCGAGGAGGAAGCGGCTTTTGCGCAATTTGTCGCACAAATCGTTCAGTAACAACTAACCGTTTAGAGAGGAAGTGTTAAACATGTCATCATTATTAGTCATCCTATTTTCAATCATTACAGTATACCGTGTGTATAAACGTCGCCATTTGTTTAAGCAGTTAACAAAACAAGAATGGCAACAGTACGTCGCAGGCGCTTGTCTTGCCTGGGCAGTAGCAGTTGCCATTATTTTCGGCAGCGCGTCGCTAGTCCATGCGCTAGACGTTGAGTCATTCCGCTTCGTCATTGCGATCATCTCGATTTTAATCGCCCTGCAAGTTGCAAAGCGCATTGTCGACCGATTTGTGCCAGCGCGTGTGAAAGAAATTTGGGGGCATTAAATACTAGAAAAGTGCGTAAGAGAACGAATCTCTTATGCACTTTTTCTTTTTGTTTGTACATGCTTGAATTATTGTCGGAATATTCATTTAAAATAAAAGGGGATGATTAGCGTTTAATTCGATAGTGACGCATAAAAATATAAAGAAACGATAAACTTTGAAAAAAACGAAACATTCACTGCTATATTAGGTTCAGGAGGAGGACAACATGGAACATATTCTTTTAGTAGAAGACGATATCGAAATTGCGCGCATTGTAAGCGACACATTAACAGCAGAGAGCTACAACGTCACATGGGCTTCGACGGGCATGGAAGGGTTGGAGGAGTTTCAGCACATGCCGTATTCGCTCGTCATTGTTGACTGGATGATGCCAGAAATGGACGGCTTGACGCTCATTTCGCACATTCGTTTGCAAAGCGACGTGCCAATTTTAATGATTAGCGCGAAAAGCGACGACTGCGATAAAGTCGAAGGGCTAGAGGAGGCGGACGATTATTTAGCGAAGCCGTTTTCACTAGAGGAGCTAAAAGCCCGCGTTCGCGCCCATTTAAAACGTTGGCGACGCTACAATCAGCAGCACGAGCCGACGCAAATGGCGCACTTTGCCCACGACTTGTCGATTGATTGGAACAAGGAGCGCGTGCTGCGACAAGGTGTAGAAATAGCGCTCACACAAAAGGAGTTTGCGCTGCTAAAGCTTCTCGCACAGCACCCGATGGAAACGTTCACGAAAGAGGCGCTCTATACGCACATTTGGCAACAAGTGAACCTCGATCAGCATACAGTGACTGTACATATTAAAGCGCTGCGTGAAAAGCTCGGCGACCCAGTGAAAACACCGTATTTCATTCAAACGGTATGGGGCAAAGGATACCGCTTTATCGGTGAGCCGCTATGAACATTCGCACATGGCTGCTTGTGACGTACTTGCTTGTCATGGTGTTGCCGCTTGGAGCGCTCTATGCATTGTACGTGTCGGTGCATCATTATTACGAAGATCAAAGTATGGCGGAGTATTTCGATAAGTGGTCGCACGTTACAAATATGAAAAGCGTGCTAGCTGATACGACGTTGTATACGGAGCGCATTATATCCGACGAGGTGAAAGCATTGTCAAACGACCAAACGATGGTGACGCTCTATTTGCCAACAGGAAAGGTGCTGTACTCATCGAATCCGACGATGACAAGTTTCGAAGATCAGCAAGCACTTTATGAAAACTTATACGAATTTCAGCAAAATTATTCACATTTTATGTATAAGGAGCCTGTGTATGCGCAAGGAAAAGTGATCGGCATTTACAAAGTAATCGTTGCGCGCACGGAATGGACGGAGCAAGTCGGGCATGAAATGAAGCTCATTATAACAGGGCTCGTTTTATTCATTGTTGTGCTATACGGCTGCGTTATTTTATTTTTACGCAAGCGACTACACGAGCCGTTGCAGCGACTAATGCAGCATATGCAGGCGTTCGCAAAAGGGGAAACGGTGACGGCACAGGTGACGACAAACGATGAAATCGGTAAGCTCGCCGCTAGCTTTTATGACATGCAGCGAGAAATTGAGCAAAACCGCGCGCAAATTGAACAGGAGCAGCGCCAAAAGGAAATGATGATTGCGAGCTTATCGCATGATTTAAAGACGCCGCTTACATCGATTCAAGCATATGCAGAAAGTGTGCGCAGCCGCGACTTGAATGAAGCGGAGCGAGACGATTATTTAGCGGTCGTGCAAACGAAGGCGGACTATATGAAGCAGCTGCTCGACGATTTAATGATGTACACGTTGCTGCAATCACCGACGTACGAATTAGAGCTCGTCAAAGTAGACGGCGACGAATTTTTCGATATGCTTTTATGCGATTATGAACAAATAAGCAGTGAAAAAGGATTTGACGCAACGACCGAATGTCACATTAGCGGCACGTATTTCGTCAATCCGAAGCAGCTCATGCGCGTCGTCGACAACCTCGTTTCAAATGCGTGGACGTATACGGAAGCGGGCGGTACAATTCGTCTCGCCGCATTTGAAGCGCCGCATAAGCCGAGCTGGTGCATTGCGAACTGTGAGCAACACGGCGCATACATCGTCATTCAAAATAGCGGCGTCATGTTTACGAACGAGCAGTGCGAGCAATTGTTTGAGCCGCTCTATCAGCACGACGCCTCGCGCAGCCAAATCGGACAGCGCGGTGCAGGGCTAGGGTTAAGC
>JAXJTE010000133.1:0-5069 GCA_036309765.1 Caryophanon sp.
ATGTTTTAGAGACTTTTACTTGTCTATAGAACAAGCGTACCATGTTTTCAGTCAATTGAGCTAGCAAAAGCTACCCCTTGACTGACTTCGCTTTCATCCCATAGCTAAAGCAATGAGCTTTCTCGCTCGGAAAATCTGTAATGCGATTACCATTTGTCCATACCACTTTACTAATAAATTTCAACTTTTATTATCCATGAATATCGAACTAAATATTTGAAATCTTCTCAATATAATAACCAATTTCTCACATTTTTATTGTACAATAAATTTATTACTAACCGAGGAGGTTCACTGATGAGCATTAGCAAGAAATTAAACATCCTGTTCACTGTATTAGGATGTATCGTTTTATTTATTGTGTTTAGTAACTTAACAAACCTTTCTAACATAAAGAGCAAAATGAACGACGCACTCGACGTTCATGTCGTACAAATGACTTTATTAGAAGAAATACGTTTTCATGTCATGGGACAAGGCTTGTATTCCCGAGCAGCCATTTTAAATCCGGCTGGTGATGACCTTGATACATTCATTACACATCGCCAAGATTTAGATACGGATATTACGGCATTTAGCGCATCGGATTTAACACCTGAATTACAAGCGATTCAGCAACAGCTACAAGATGCGAACAATGCATTTAATGAGACAGCCAATCAATTCCAACAATTCGTGCAGCAACGTCAATCCGCTGCTGCTGAAAAAATTGTGAACAGCGCATTAAAAGAAACAAATGTTACATTGCTAAAATTATCTGAGGAAGCATTAATTCTTCAACAAAAAGAAATCGATGTCATTAAAGAAGAATCCGCTAAAGCGATTCAAATTTCTTTCATCTCATCCATCGTTCTATTCATCATTAGCATTTCATTAAGTATCGGTGCTGCGCTTTATGTGAGCCGTACTGTCACAAGACCTTTACGCCACATCGTTTCACAAACAGAACTCATTGCAGCAGGTGATTTAACGATTCCATCCATTAACGTTACTTCTCAAGACGAGCTTGGTCAGCTTGCACATGCATTTAACAACATGAAAGAGCATTTATACGACTTAATTACACGCACACAAAACGCAACAGAAGAGCTAAATGCCTCTGCACAAGAGCTATCTGCCAATACACAAGAAATGACCGCTTCTGCTGAGGAATCAAAATCAAAAATTGATGCGACTGCTGAAAATGCACAAACTGCCGCACTCGTCGCTTCTGAAAGTGCCATTGCAATGGAAGAAACGGCAATCGCTGTACAACGTATTGCAAAGGCAACTTATTCATTGCTTCATACTTCAACAAATACATCCAATGCGGCGCAAAGTGGTATCGTTTCCATAGAGCAAGCAAAGCAACAAATTTCGATGATTAGTGACTCGACCATCGCATTAAATGATTTAGTTCAAAAGCTAACAGAGCAATCGGATGAAATCGGACAAATGACAAAGGTCATTACCGACATTACGGATCAAACGAATTTACTAGCACTTAATGCGTCGATTGAAGCAGCGCGTGCTGGCGAATACGGTAAAGGCTTTGCAGTCGTGGCTGATGAAGTACGCAAGCTAGCGGAGCAATCAAAAAATTCAGCGCAATCGATTACGGTGCTGACACATGATATTCAAGCACATACCGCTTCGGTTGAACACGCACTAAACATGTCCATTCACCATGTAAAAGATGGTGTAGACATTATGAACGTCGCCGAGCAATCATTCCTACGTATTACAGGTTCTGTTCAAGAGATGAGCAAGCAAATCGAAGACATTTCATCATCATCTGAGGAAGTATCAGCAGGCGCCGAGCAAGTAAACGCATCGGTAAAAGAAATTGCTTCACTCGCACAAGAAGCATCAGGGCATACGAATATACTCGCTTCAAGCGTGAACGAGCAAACAATCGCTACTGCACAGGTGAACGATATCGCCTTCCAGTTAGCAGAAAACGCGCAATCGCTTGAGCAAGAAATTAAAGGCTTTAAAGTGTAACAAAAAATGGAGCTGCCTCGTCATTGGCAACTCCATTTTTTTATTGGTAAACCTTCATTAGCTCCTGCCCTAAAAACTGTAGCTGCTTGCCAACCGAGCAATGCTCAATGCAAAAAAGATGCGCTCCTTGCTTGCCACGCTCTTGTCGCAGTTGCTGGCGTACGAGACACCCTTCACAATACGTATCTGTTAGTTCATCAATATCTTTCATTACGGTTACTTTATCGATAGAAAACACCTCCATTGTTCCACCGTCAATCCTCGAACAACGCTATGGTTTGTAGACGAATTGCATTTTTCTATCGTACACGTATAATGTGTCTATTGGCAAATTTGAAAGAGAAGGTGACAGTATGCTAGAAGTGTATGTCGATGCGGCAACAGCCGGTAATCCTGGTAAAAGTGGCATCGGTATTTTTATAAAAGGTGAAGGGCATTTATTGAAGTTTAGTGAGCCGATTAAGCCGATGACAAATAACGAAGCGGAATTTGTCGCGCTCGTGCGTGGGCTAGAAGAAGCCATGAAGCTCAATCCGTCAATCGTATCATTGCGCTCAGATTCAAAAGTCGTCGTCGCATCTGTTGATAAGCGCTACGTAAAAAATGCCGCGTTTAAGCCGCATTTAGAGGCCGCGCTCGCATTAATCGATACGCTGCCGTTATGTTTTATTAAATGGATTCCTGACGTCGAAAATCGAGCCGCTGATGCGTTAGCCCGCGAAGCCATTCATCGTTAAAAAAAGCCCGCGATATATCGTCGCGGGCTTCACGCATGGCTGTTAGACGCTTGCAACCGCCTGCTCATGCTCTTCAATCATATTGAGTAGCGCACCGACTGCCCCTGCATAGCCGTGGTCATCTAAAAAGATTGCCACGTGCTGCTTTAGCTCCGTATAATGCGCCATGACGTATTTTAAATGGTCGTTGTCGCTTAATGTCGAGCCGATGTATACGACATTTGGTGTGTTGTTTTGCTGTGCATATTGAATGCTTAGTGTACTAATCACCTCACCGACAAGCCCTTGTACCGTCGCCAAAATATCTTCTTTTTTAAAGTCAGTTTGCTCAACAATGCCGACTTTACCAAAGTTACTTGCCGTTAAATCTCCCGAAATCGGCGTATCCATCCCTTGATAAATATCTTTGACGAGTAAATCGATTTCGTGGCGCTTCCCCCGGTTTGCGAGCGTATTAATTTCTTTATAATCCGCAATGCCTGTCGTTAATGCCGCTAAGCCGATGAGCGTACCACCACCAACACCTGTACCACCGACGCGAATATGCTGCTCATCTGACATGTAGTGAATCGACGTTCCTGTACCAACATTCGTAATGATGGCATCCTCAATGTCCGTTTGCTCTTTTTGCAGTAAATAACGCACACCTTTTAACGTTGCTTCAAACTCCACGATGTAATGAATGGAGCGAATGTCTTCTAACACGCTACGCAGCTGCTCCGTACGTCCCCCTGTTGCACCGATCGCATCAATCGCATTCATCTTCGTATTTTGGCAAATCCACTCTTTCACTGACGCTAAATCATTTGACGGGAAAGCAAGCAGCTGTAATTCATCGTCCGCTGATAAATACGCAATTTTCGTCAATGTTCCTCCAGTATCAATCCCAATATATTTTGGCATATTCAAACTCCTTTTTGTAACGTCCATATTTCAACTTTACATTCCGTGTAATCGGAATGCAATTCTTTTATTTGCATGCCGAGTGGAAATAGCTGTAAATATTTTTAAAAACGAGCCACCTCACCTGTGCAACTCGTCTCGTTTCATTTATGTTGTTGCGGTACCGCAAAACACTTCCAGATGACGAGGTAATACGGTAAACGTCGCTGGTAGCTCACTTAGCATATCCCCGTCAATATTTAAGCTAAGTGGCGTGTCCGCTTCAATCTGCACTCGTTTTGCGCGGAAATATTCAACCGACGCATCATCTTGAAAATCACCGGCAAATAGCGTCGTCAATACACGCGCTGTGTCGAGCAACGAGCCTGCCTTCACGACGTAACAATGCATGTAGCCATCATCGACATCGGCCTCCTCAGAAATTGTACGAAAGCTTGCGACCGAATCCGTTAACGCGATTAAAAACAACATCGCCTCTCCTTCAAATTCTCCCGCATCGTACGTTAGACGTAAATGAAATGTATCATTCGCTACTGCCGCCTTTGCCCCTTCAAAAAAGTACGCAAATGCCCCGATTGCTGTTTTTTGCTCAATCGATACGTCTCCAATTGCTTGTGGTACTTCGCCAACTGCTACTAAATTCATAAAGTAGCGGTCATTTGCTTTGCCGAGATCGACCATTTTCGTGCGCTCACCGATTAGGTCAATTGCTTGCTCAGCATCAAGTGGAATATGCAGTGCGCGTGCAAAATCATTCACCGTTCCAAGCGGCACAACAGCTACTTTCGGTCGGTGCGCCTGCTCAGCTAGTCCTTCAATTCCTTCATGCACTGTACCGTCGCCGCCAACGAACACGACGACGTCATAACGTGCCTCACATGCTTCGCGAGCAAAACGTGTCGCATCGCCCTCCCCTGCTGTTTCACGCAAATCGACTGTATAAGTTGACGCAAGCTTTTGCTGTAACAGTTGTCCATATTCCACGCCTTGCTCCTTACCAGATGTCGGATTAATAATGACCATCGCCTTTGCCATACGAACGCCTCCTCATTTTATGTACCTATTCATCCGTACCACATTTCGCCTCCTCATAAACAGAGCAAAAAAGAAGCTGTGCAAAATCGATGCACAGCTTCTTTCACTACTTATCAGGTCTGTTGATTAGCTACTTTTATACAGCTGAATCGGTTGTTTTCAGCAGCAAAAATGAGATGGAGGCAGCATCGTAGTGGCATGAAGCGTGCGGCGAGACTCCTTGGGGAGAAGCTCGTGCCTCAAGACCCCGTAAGCCGCGACGCAGGAGCGGTGCGGAGGCTTGAGCCGACATAGCTGTCAACTTAAGAAAATTGATATACTTCTTTTAAAAGGATCGTTCAACGCGCCTTTTAAAAGGAGTTTTTTGATGAGACAAGAAATGGAAAAAGTATTACAAGTGTTATTTGCATG
>JAXJTE010000134.1:0-6421 GCA_036309765.1 Caryophanon sp.
CTCGGACAGTCTACGAATTTCGTTTGCGACAACGCCGAAGCCTTTTCCTGCATCGCCAACACGTGCGGATTCAATGGCGGCGTTCAATGCCAGCAAGTTCGTTTGTGCCGCAATTTCTGTGATCGTGTTAATAATGCTTGCAATGTCTGACGATGTTTTTTCTACTTCTTGAACGATGATGCTCATTTGTTGGGAAGAATCACGATTTTTTTGCGACCAGATGGACAGCTGCTGCACCGTGCCGACGCCTTCGTTACTCAGTTCGTCCATATGCGTCGTCATGGCCGCAATTTTTTCGCTATGAGCTAACACATGGTCGATGCTCGTCGAAAGCTGTTCAAGTTGCTCGACACCTTTGTCGATATTTTGAGCTTGCGTTTCAGTCGATGTTGCAATGTCGCTAATAGCTAGCTGAATTTCGTCAGTCGTTTGCACGGTTTCATCGGAAATGTTTAAGAGCGTTGACGAAGCGTCCGCTAATTCGTTGCCCGTGTTTTGAATATTTAACGTCATGTCGCGCAATGAGGAGCGCATCGCTAAAATACCGCGAGCCATCTGTCCAATTTCATCTTTATACTGCGCTAGCGTTTCAAGCTCGACGCTTTCATGAAAATTTAAGCTCGCGGTTTGCTGTAGCGTGTTTTCAAGACGTTTCAATCGGTTTGTCATGCGGTTCACACTCCACCACATTAAACTGCCAATTAATAGAAAGCTTACGATACCAATTATCAGCTGATTCGTTAAAAATGGCGTAACGATTGACATAATGCCGCTTTCTGGCACACCGATATCCATGACGCCGTACAGCTCACCGTTTTGATAAATCGGTTCCATAATGTCGTACGTCCAAATCCCCTGCACTTCCGCATACCAGCGTGAAAATTGTTGAATGCCTTCTGTCGCACCTGCAATTGTATACTCGTCCTCATAAATTTTATTGAGCTTATTCGTGTCACTATGCGCTACTGCTTGCACATTCGTATCAATAATGATTGCATAGGTCACGTTGTCTTGCTGTGCTTTCGTTTCGACAAATTGCTGAAGCATTGGAATCGGGTTTGTCTCTGTATTTAAAATTGTCTCCGCTTGCTTTGCCATTTCGTATACTTGCTCCTGTGCCTTTTCAATTAGCACCTCTTGACTTTTTGTGTTAACAATCCATGTCGCAAAGCCAATGTTGACAACTGAGGCCACAAGTAATAGTCCAAGTGTAATAAAAAGTATGCGTTGTTTTATGCTCTTCATGTTGCTTCCTCCTATGATGAATCGAGTTATCGCGCACACCATAAGACAAAATACATATGTACTCATTGTCTTTTAGTAACATGCGCGTCATTTAAACAATTTTACGCTTTTTTGTTCGCTAAACTATTCCCTTGTGTTCAACATTAAAACATATATGTAAAAACCTCTCATACACGGTTTTTTGAGCGAACAGAAATAAAACAGGCTAAACTTCCGTTAAATCGACGAAAGTTTAGCCTGTTTTTCATCCCCACCACATGAGCGTTATAAACACCGAGACGGCTGATACGAGCAGCATAAGCACGGGTGTAATGATAATGTAAATCAACCATACATGTTTAGAAACGGTATGCTTTTTTACGATTAACGTCACGAGTGCGGTAATAAATAGAGCCACGCTTATCATAGTGCAAGCTGTTACATAATAAATGGGCGCACTTTCAAAAATATTGTTGTGAATAAAATACGCGATATGTTGATTGAAAATGCCGAGCAATGTTGCGGCAAGTAATACGATTGGTAAATATGATCGCATGAAGCGCACCTCTTTTTCGTTATTTTACTATAGTACGCATAAGCGACATAAAAAGTTCCTGAAAATGTTAATATCTTCTTACTCATAGCATGCTCACAAAAAGTAATAATTACGATTTGTATTGACGTATGAAATTTTTAATGTTACATTTTAAAGCGTAATAATTACTATTTGGAGGGAACAAAATGAAAAAGAGATTTTTAATTAGTGCAGCGTTCGCGTTAACGTTAGCTGCTTGTAGCAATGAGGAAGTAAAGCCGAAAGAGGAGACAGAGCCTAAACAAGAGGAGGAAGCAAAAGTACAAGCGACAGAGACAGAAGAGCATCATGAGGAAGAGCATGAATCGTTTACGCGCTTTGTCGCAACTTCAGATACAGCTATACATATTTTCAACGACCATTTTGAACAAATTCAAACGATTGAAGCTGCGAATGCGAGTGCAGTACAAATCGCACATAGTCCATTTGCGTTACTAAAACATACAGAAGCGGCTCAGCCGTATCAATTTATGCATACAGGCGTTTGGTCGGAGGATCACGGCGATCACGAACATCCGTATGCAGAAGATGCACGATTATTAGATGCGATGACAGAAAACAACAAGCCAGCCCATGTCGTTAGCTTCAACAATCAAGTTGCTGTATTTAACGATGATAGCGGTGCGGTGCAAGTGTATAAAACGGACGAGCATGCGATTGACAACACACCGACATTCCAATACGAATTTAAAGGTACGCCACATCACGGTGTTGCGATTCCATTGCCGCAAAACGAGCTTGCTGTGTCATTTGTCGCAAAAGAAGGTGACGCGTTGCCAACAGGTGTGAAAATTGTCAATGATAAAGGCGAGGAGCAAAGTCGTATTACAGAAACGTGTACCGATTTACACGGTGCTGCGTACGTGGACAACACGCTTGCATTCGGCTGTGTTGGCTCCGTTGTACTATACGACGTAGCGACGAAAGAAACGAAGGAAATTGCATTAAAGGAAGAAGGTAGCCGCGTCGGTACAATCAAGTTTGCTCATGATAGCGACTACTTATTGACAAACTACTCAATCGGTAAAGAACCTGCAACAGAAGTCGGCATTATTCATCGCAGCACAGGTGAACTAACATATGTAACGATTCCAGTTGCATATAAGTCTGCTTTATATGCGACGAAAGATAAAGGTTACGTATTAGCAGAAGACGGCTACTTATATGAAATTGATTTCAAAACAGCGACAATCTCGACGAAAATTCATGCGTTCAATGCGTTTGATTTAGCGACTGAAGCACCGACTATTTTTGAAGCGAACGATCAGTTATACGTCATGATGCCAAGCTACCAAAAAGTATATGAAGTACATGGCAACCATACGCATGAAGTCGCAAAGCTTGATTTTATCCCAACATCATTCATTGTGAAATAAGCGCAAAAACGGCATGAGGAGCTTTCCCTCGTGCCATTTTTCTTTCGTTATAATTCAGCTAAAATGCTCTCCATGTACGCCTCATCAATCGGTCCGTACACCTCGTGCGCAATTTCGCCATTCGCTTGTAAAAATACCGTCGTCGGTACAGTGAGCGCACCGAATATTTGGCGCAATTGACGCTTCTCATCAATAAACACCGGGAACGTCCAGCCTTCTTGTTTGACGTGCGTACGTACTGCCTCGATGCTTTTTTCTGTATCAGTCGCATTCACCGCTAAAATGTGAATGTCATCGCCGTGCTGTTCGTAAAACGATTGCACATGTGGCATTTCTTCACTGCACGGAATACACCACGTTGCCCAAAATGTGAGCATCGTTGGCTTACCGACGTAATCGTATAGCTGCTCGCTTTGCCCGTTTGCGTTCGTCAGCGGCTGATCCGATACAGCTCGCTCACCGAGTACAACTTGCTCCGTTTGCAAAAAGCTATATGCCATAATGAGCAGTAATGCAAGTACACTTCCAATAGCTAACATTCGTTTCATCCATTATTCCTCATGTGCAGCCGCTTCGTCTTGGCTATGCGTATGCCCGTCCTCTAGGTGATGTGCATCGACGTTCGTGCCTGCTTTTATTTTCGCTTTGCGGCGCTCTAACGCTTGCTGGCGAACTTCAGTGTAAGACGTTAACGTTGCACCTTCATTTTCAGCAATGTACGTATTGGCATCTTCTTCAAACTTGAAGAAAATGTAGCCCCAGTTCATCGGTGACTTTAATTGTGTTTTGACGATGTACGCTTGTTCAACGTTCATCCAGTTCAGGGAAATGTAATCGCGCACGTATTTGTCGTTTACTTCCTCGTTCGCAAACTCTGCATTTAGTAAGCAGCCGATGTCGTCATAAAATGCAATCGAGCCGTCCGCTTTAATTGCCTGTGCTGAGAAGACGCCCATTTCGTGATCTTTCGTGTACACTTTCATGTTGCACATCGCACAAACCGTATCTTCTGTTGGTTCCTGTAAACGTTCGTCTACTTCCCACGTCGTCGTGCTCGCTACGTATTTTTCTGTCAAGCTTGTCGTACCTGTTTCCACCTTTTCTTCCTGCTCGGTTGCTGGTGTTTCTTCTTTTTTCTCTGCTGTTTCGACATCGCTACACGCATAAAGAGCTAATGCAAGCGGTGCTACCCATAATAATTTTTTCATGTCATTTCCCCTCCAAAACGTATGTATACATCTACTATACAAAACAAATGTGAAATTCCGTGAAACTTTTCGTTACAAAAATGAAAACAAAAAAACCGGCAGAGATTTATTCTCCACCGGTCGTATTTAATGCGTGCGCTGTAGCCAAACTTCCTCAAGCGTTGCGCAGTTATGTTGCTTTTTCATGTCGTTTGCGTCACCTTGTAAAATGACTTCGCCGTTATGAATCATAATGACCTCGTCAGCAATTTCCTCTGCTAAGCTTAGTAAATGCGTCGAAAATAAAATCGCCTGTCCGCTTTTCTTTTGCTCGAGTAAAATATGCTTTAAATTCGCAATCCAGTGCGGGTCCAGCCCGTTCGTCGGCTCATCCAAAATGAGCAACTCACCCGCACCCATTAAGCTTTGTGCTAAATTGAGGCGCTGACGCATTCCTTTTGAATATTGGCGAACGATGAGCTGCTGGGCATCACTTAATCCAACACGCTCTAATAATTGCTGCTGCTCGTCATTCGAGATGCCTTTTAACACCGCTAAATATTGCAAAATCTCCTTCGCCTTTAGCGTGTCTGGAAACTGAATATCGTCTGGCATATATTGTACGGCATCTTTATTAACATGCACGCTACCGTTTGTCGGTTGCAGCAGCCCTGTTAAAATTTTAATGATCGTGCTTTTTCCTGCGCCGTTTGAGCCGACGAGCACCGTAATTTTACCAGGCTCTAGCGTAAACGAAATGTCACGAATGCCGCGGTTGTTTTTGAAAATCTTTGAGACGTTTTGAAATTGAATGCTCATGTGCGTTTCCCTCTCACCTTTAATACAATATTTGTAATGACCAGTGCGCCAACAACCCACGCTGTAGAAATCATGCCCATAAATAGCTTACCAGGGGCGCTGTTATAAAACTTCGACATGCCGTGGAATGCAGGACCCAGCACCGCCGTCTCATCGGCAAGCACGAAGTATAAGTAGCGCACCCATTCTAGCGGATTGACGTGAATCGACAGCATGACAATGTTTTTAAGCATCGTTTCAGAAATGAGCGTGCCGATTGCCATAATGATGTATGAGCCAATTAGCGTAACAAATGCCCATAGCCCTAAGCTAAGTGCGAGTGCATGCAAGCGACTTTTTGCGAAGCTGCCGAGCAAAATACTCAGTGCGCTAAACATAAACACGAGCGCAAGCGACACGTACACTGCATAGCCTGGTAATGCGAGCCCACCGAACAAGCTGCCAAACGCGAGCGCAATGAGCAGTACGATAACAAGCATAACAAGGAAAATAAACGTCAGTGCGATGTATTTCGTCACTAAATATGTGCGTAGCTTTAGTGGATACGTGCGCAGCAAGCCGAGCCAGCCGCTTTCAATGTCGCCTGCAATGTTCATACTGCCAATCGTTAAAATAAAGAGCGGCAGTAAAAATAGTAAAATGTTTAAAAGTGATGCCGTTTGACGTGTGTAGCCGCCCGCATCTGGTAACGCTAAATGCTGAATCATTAAAATGGCCGTGAAAATAACGGAAAACAGCACGGTTACGATTTGGAGCCATTTACTGCGAAATAATTGTTTACTTTCTAGTAAGATGAGTTTCATTAATGTGTGTGCACTCCCCAATTGAACGTATCAAGATCGTCGTACGCTAATAGCTCGCCGTCTTGCTCATCCGCATAGTTTTGTGCCGCTTCCTTCGACGCAAAGGCAAGCACACCGAAGTTCATCGGCGTCCAAAAGTCTGGTGAATACACATAGCTCGCCTCTGTTACATCTAACCACGTATTTGCTTCATGCTCACGAATGAACGCCGCGCCTACTTCTTTGTCTCCGTATTCTGCGATATATTCCATTAAACAGCCAATATCGTCAAACACGACAACATCGTTATTTTTTTTCACAATTTGCCCTGCATATTCCGCGTGCGTAATGCTCATATTGCACATGTAGCACACGTCCGTCTCCGCATTAATTTCGCGCGGCTCGTACGTTTTGTCTCCGCATGCCGCAAGCACAAAC
>JAXJTE010000135.1:0-7504 GCA_036309765.1 Caryophanon sp.
CACTACCTAAATCTGCCTCAAGCATCATCGGTACCATCATCGTCGTGCCGTCTTCTGAAATAAAGCTTTCAACAGCTGTCTGTGCAAGTGAAGCAATATCGACAATCTCATCGATTCCCTCAATCTTCTCAACAGCAATCGCAGCTAAGATCGTCTTCACTTCCTCGACGTCAATGTCGCCTTGTTCATTCGTAAATACTAAAATACCTGGTGTACCCCCGTCATTTGGGAAGTACTCATCTACCTTTTGCTGGGCGATGATTGATGCTGCGTCGTCAGGTAATGATTGGAAGTTCGTCACCTTGTACTCGCTTAGCATCGGGCCTGCGCTAATGCCAACCATAAGCACTAGCCATGCGATAATTGTAATCCACATACCGCGTTTTGTTGAAACCCAGTCTGTGATGGGATGTAAAAATTTATTCATAACTCTCCTCCTCGGTTGCTATCGTAGCAAAGGAATATAAATTCTCTATAAACGTGAATAAGTTTCCCTTATACTATGAAACGAAGGGAGTTTTTACATATGATTGGAACATTTACAAATGTCGCGGCGATTTTGATTGGCAGTGCGGTCGGCAGCTTGCTGAAAAAAGGCATTAAGGAAGAATACCAAACCGCGCTGTTTACGGCAATGGGCTTTGCGGCAACTGCGCTCGGTGTTAACGCGATCGTCCAAAACATGCCAAACAGCAGTTATCCCGTATTATTTATTATGAGCCTTGCAATCGGTGGGCTTGTCGGGACGGTGTTGAACATCGATGAAAAATTTCAGCAGCTCGTCGGCAAATTTTCAAAAAGCGATTTAAGCAAAGGGCTGTCGACGGCGATTTTGTTATTTTGCGTCGGCACGCTATCGATTTTAGGACCGGTCGAAAGCGCACTTTACAATAACAATACATATTTATTTACGAATGCGACGCTCGATCTTGTGACGTCGATGGCACTCGCGGCGACGTATGGCTTTGGCATCGCGCTGTCTGCGGTCGTGCTGTTATTATGGCAAGGCGGCATTTACGTCGCAGCGATATACATTGAGCCATTTTTAACGGATGCGCTCATGACCGAAATTTCCATTGTCGGCGGCGTCCTCATTTTAAGCTCAGGGCTTGCGATTTTAGGCATTAAAGATAGCAAATCGCTGAACATGCTGCCGGCGCTATTCGTTCCAGTCATTTGGTTCGTGCTGCTTGCGATGTTTTAATCTTTTTATGTGTTAATACATTAAATTATTAATGAACCTAAAAAAGCGCATGGAATCAATCCATGCGCTTTTCGTCGTGTAATAAATACGTATACGTGTCTTTGCCTCGGCGCTTTGACATGTACAACGCCTCGTCCGCTCGTTTAAACAGCTCCAGCTCCGCTTCACGGCTTTCCTTTTGCAACGTTGCCCCGATACTGACTGACAAAATGGACCAAAGCGGATTTTTTTCGTGCTGCGTTCGGACTCGCTGTAAAATGCTTTCTGCCACTACCTGAAGCTTTTCCTCGTCCACTCGTTCATAGACGATGCCAAACTCGTCACCACCAAAACGTACAACATAGCCTTTCTTTTGTGCAATCTCCTTCAAAATCATAGTGAGTTCGCGCAGTGCGACGTCGCCTTCTGCATGTCCGTATTCATCGTTAAGCTTTTTGAAGTTATCTAAATCAACAAGCATTAAGCCAATGGGGTCCGCACTTCGACTTTCAATGAGCGAGTTCATATGCTGTAAATACGATGCGCGGTTATATGCGCCGGTTAACGTATCGTATGTAGCGAGACGAATCGTTTTTGTGAATATTTTTAAAATGATGAGCATGGCGATGACAGCCGTAACGATGCCGACACCTGCCATCCATGAGAAAATGCGATTGTTTTTATGCGAAATGGCGAGTTCTTCTGCATTATCATATTTCGCATAAATGATTCGCTGCGTCGCATTGCCGCGCGTTTCCTCTGCTTGATATGGTAAGAAGCGATGCGTTTCAATGTAACCATCCGTTAACACCTTTCGTACTTCTGAGACTTTGCCCGTATCAATCACATTGTAATACGCTCTACGTATATCCGCATCTAAATCATCAATCGTCATTAAGTCCGTTGAGAAATTCAAGACGAAGCCTTCGTACGTCAACAGGCGCAAATCACGCAGCGCTGGGTTATTCGTAAGCAAATTGCTAACCGTTTCCTCGTAGCCGAAATATTTCGACACGCTCGTATCACCAAAGCGCGTGCCAAACTCCATTAAATAGCGATGATCCGGCGTCGCTAAGTAGCTATACATCCACGCATCACGGGTAGCCGCTGAATTTTCAAGCCCATCAAAATAAAATTCATCCGTTTGCAGTCGCTCCTGAATGAGTCGTACAAACTCCGCACAGCACTCGTTAAAATCAAAATTTTCGCTCGGCTCATGCGTCGTTACTTCCATGCGATTTTGGGCGTTAATGATATAAAACTCACGCGGTGCATATTTTTTGCCAATCGCTTCTAAATCCCACGTATGAACGTCTGGATTTTCCTCATAATAATCGCGCAGCTCGTACAAGCCTTTACGCATTTCCTCGTCCTCTAGCGTGCTAAAATACGCATGCGCACTGTCCATTTCACTAAGCTGCATGAAAATATTTTGCTCTGTCACTTCACGCTGCTTATGTTGTTCCTCAATTACGTTATCTAAAAAAGCTTCGTCGTCGTCACAACCATCATAAAAATTAAAATAAAGGCAAACACGACTAAGCTGAGAAATAGCTTTAACGGTAAATTCTTCAAATCGCTCCCTACTTTACGTTGAAATAAACTGTATGTACACGTTATCATCGTCTGAGTTTCCTTTTTTTCCATACCTCAAAAAAATTTCCTATACTATTTGCACTACTTAATGATGCGACAATACTCTTATGTACATCATATTACTTTTCCTTTTCATTCCATTTCATAAACATCACCCGTTGCGGCGCATCAGAAAAATTTGTCGAGCGCGCCATTTTTCGATACAATGAAAGCGAACATAAGCTCGATACGAAAGGACGTGTAGATCATTGGAAGAAAACGTACTGCATTTACATCCGACGCTACTACAAAAAAAAGCAGCCGATGACGTCCAAAAAATGCAACAAAAACGTCATGACCGCTATAAATATGATATTAAGCATTTCGTTGTCTTTTGCGAGGAACAACATTTGCCTGCAAGTTATGATAGCTTAAAGCTTTATTTACATCACTCGCTTACTGTACAGCGCATTAAGCTGTCGACATTTGAACGTCGCCTCGCTGGAGTAAAGTTTTATTTAAAGTCGCTCGGTTTGCAGCCGACTGAAATTGAGCTAGAAGAAATTCGCCTCGTGCGCTCGCTTTATAACGAACCTGAATTTTTACGCTTAAAGCCGCAAATTGGACAACGCGCCGAAAAGCAAGACGAGGTGCTGCGCCTCATCGACCGCTTCGACACCGACGACCCGAGCGACATTCGCATTCGTGCCATTTGCTTAGTGAATCTCATTACCGCATGCCGCCCGACTGAAATGGTGCGCATTCAAATGAAAGATTTCGATTTAGCTAACCGCACTGTCTGGGTCATGCAAACAAAGCAAGGCTCGATGATTGAAAAGCGCCTCACCCTCGAATGCGTCCAAGCGATTGAGCGCTACCGCCGCACGTTCGACCTACAGCCAGAGCAATATTTCGTTGGCAAAATGGATAAGTGGGGGCATTACCATAGCGTCAAAATGCACGAAAGCAGCTACAACCGCTCCACGAACAAATGGCTCGGCTTCGCACCGTACACGTTCCGCAAAACGCAAATTACGTCGATGTACAATAAAGGCGCCGACATCCCGACCATCGCCAAGCAATCTGGGCATAAATCCCATCAGACGATCATGGAGCATTACATACAAGTTCAAAAAGATGATGTCGATGAGTTTTTATAATGAAGAAGAGGCAAAGCAATTTCTCGCTTCGCCTCTTTGTTATGTTGTTTTTTTCGTTTTCACCTTTTTTGGAATGACAATATTGTACTCGGCCTCTAGCTCTCGCAATACGTGGTTATGATTAGTCGAATCGTATTGTACTTCGACGTACTCACCTAACGTATTCAACTGTTCAAGTGTTGTCACCGTCGTTTGTTCGGCAAGCTGTTTGTACGGCTGAAACTTCGCATAGCTACATTTGCCACGATTTGAGTCTTCGGTCATCGGATTAATCGGACGATATGCCACTTTAAAATTTTTACTTAATGCTAAAACGGTTTCTTCATTGATTGGCTGTAAATATGTCAGCAACTGTTCCATCGTTTCCGGTAACTGCGACCCTTGATATAAACAATTTGCTACGTCATCGCTGTTACCAACGCCTGCAACAATTTTAATAATGTCTTCATATGTAAATATGTCTGTAAACTCTCTTGCCGTTAATCCACTTCGTTTACCAAAGCAAATGCTCACTCCGACGAATATGGAGGCATTTTTCGTATGTTTCCATTCGTTTGCCCATTGCGTACAGTCGGTCACTAATCGATGAAACGCATCTTCACCAAATTCCGCTATAATACGCTTATGTGAATACCAGTTGCCAAAGTAATCTGCATTTGCAAGCTTTGCTGAAATTTTTAATGGCTCGCCCGTTGTAAACATTACGAAAATATCCGTCTTTGCATTTTTACTACCTACACGCTTAGCACTTCTAATTCGTGCATTTGGCTGTACTCCTAAATCAAGCAGCCATTGTGGCAAACTTGCTGGTAATGCTGATTGATGAGAAATAAAACTTGCAATACTTTGTTCAAATGCATCTGTCTTCTTTGACATCCATTTCACCTTTTCCCTAAAAAATTGAAACTTATATGCCCCCTTATACTACCCGACTTGCAGTAAACTTTCCAACACCTTTTCCACGAAAAAATATGTTAAAATAGAAAAAGCACTTTTTGAAAGGAAGATGTTTATGGAACAAAATAGTAGCACTAGAGGTAGAGGTAAAATGAAGCCATTACAAAACCTTTCGACAGAGCGAATTCAAGCAATTTTACTTGAGAAAATCAAAGAAGAAACTGCACTCATTATTGATGATCCGGCTGATGAATTATTGCTGCAACACATTCAGTACAAGCCGAAAAAATATAATATGGCCGGGCTGTTTTCAGGCTGTGGTGGCTTAGATTTAGGCTTTGAGCTTGCTGGTCTTGTCGCAACGATTGGCGAACAAGCCGCATTTGAAGCATTCCAATCAAAAGAAACGTATGAAGCGGTGCGCCCTGAAAGCGTGTTTCATACGATTTACACAAACGACATGTTTAAAGAAGCGAACGAAACGTACAAACTAAACTTTCCTCCGCACGTCATTCAGCACGAAAAAGACATTCGCAAAGTGGCGAACTTTCCGTTATGTAACGTCATGCTTGGTGGCTTCCCGTGTCCAGGCTTTTCAGAGGCAGGTCCGCGTCTACTCGATGACAAGCGCAACTTTTTATACATTCATTTCATTCGTGCGCTCATGCAAACGAAGCCTGAATTTTTCATTGCAGAAAATGTAAAAGGCATGATGACGCTCGGTAAAGGTGAAGTTGTGCGTCAAATCGTCGAGGACTTTGCATCAGCAGGCTACAACGTGAAATATCAGCTCGTTAATTCGCGTGATTACGGTGTGCCGCAGCTGCGCGAGCGCGTATTCCTTGTCGGCGTACGTCATGATGTTGATTTTAACTATGAATTTCCTAAGCCAACACATGGCAACGCGCCGTTACAGCCTTACGTTACGCTTCACGATGCCATTGGCGACTTACAAGAAAGTCCTGGTCCTTATTACGATGATGCATCCTATTCAAGCATTTACATGTCGCGTAACCGTAAAAAAAGTTGGGACGAGCAAAGCTTCACCATTCAAGCGTCTGGCCGCCAAGCACCAATGCACCCAGGTGGTGAGCCGATGATAAAAGTCGGCAAAGACGCATGGCAATTCCAAGGTACAAAAAATCGCCGCCTTTCTGCTAAAGAAATCGCACGCATTCAAACGTTCCCAGACTGGTATGAATTCAGTAGCGGCGCAGCGACAAAAAATGAAAACGGTCAGCTCGACAAAATTTATAAACAAATCGGCAATGCCGTTCCCGTACTGCTCGCCCGTGCGATCGCCCAACCAATTGCAGACTATGCGGCACGTCAAATCCAACAAAACGAATTACCTGCACAATTATCATTTCAAAGTTCATTATTTTAACGAACAAGGCCAAGCGGTGAAGTCGCTTGGCCTTGTTTTATGTTGCTTCATTCGCAAACCCATGCGTCGATGCGAGCTGCCCTTTTAGCTTCGTCATATGAAGCGGCGTACCTTGTAGCCACTGTGCAAATGGCAGCATAATGGGTGGGCGATCGCTGCCGAACGAAATACCGACGCGCTTCGTTGCTGGTTCGTAAATGGCGGTATGAATCGTGCCGTCCCATGCGCCGTATTTCGTTGCGAACACACCGCGTGCCACGTCGTTTAATGTCGCGTATGCATCAGCAAGCTGCGTATGCGGTGCGTCATTAATTAGCTGTGTGCGTCGAAGTGAATCTTCCGTGCGGTAACGATTTTCGCCGGTAAGCTTTTCGAAATGATTCGTGCAAGCGAGCGACTGACGTGTTGTGACGCCGCGGCTCGATGCTTCGACAACGATTGCGTCACCTTGCACATCAACGACACAATAGTTAAAGGCATGCTTATGCGGAATGGTCGTCAACAGCGTAACAGCCTCGCTTGTCGTGCGGCACGTTTGTAATACGATGCGCCCAATCATATTGCAGACAAAACCGTCACCGTGCGCGCGTGAGTTGACAAAATTATAGCCCATCGACAAGCCGTGCTCATTCATGCCATCTGTGCGCCCTGTTACTTGCATCGTCGGTCCAATCGTCGCATAGCCGCCATCTGTCGGAGCGAACAAGACGTAGCGCCCATCATACGTAATCGGATCGTTATCGTAGTTGCGAATCATGTAGCGCTCAGTCATCATAATCGAGCAGCCGCTTCGCTGATTCGCGTAATACCCAGCAAACTGCACATACGCCTCGTCCTCTGTAAGTGAAAGTGCGTGCTGTAGCCCACGTATTTCATCAAGTAACTGCGGCGCAAATTGCACAAGTAGCGATTGCACATACGGCACATCAACGACAAATTTTTTCAGCATGCGTGCAGCCATTAGCTCGCGATTTTTCATAAACGGCGTGTTCGCAATCATCCGTCCTTGATGCACCCCGAAGTCGTAATGCGTGCCACGAAATTGCACGACGTTACTTATTACATTTTTCATATCGTTCGTTCCCTCATTTAACGTTTTTTCCTATTATAATGCGTCAAACAAAAAAGGCGTAGCAATGTAAACTGCTACACCCGTTTTTTATGCAAACTTACCGTGACGCACCGACAGCATCGGCTTAATTTTTTCGGCATCGTCAGTCACTTTATCGCGCTGCTTGTCCATACCACCGTACCAAAGCTCAATTGTTTCAATCATTTTTTCTGGTAGCGCCTCGTCTTGAC
>JAXJTE010000136.1:0-7196 GCA_036309765.1 Caryophanon sp.
AAGTTCAGTGTATAGCTCACACGAAATACAGCTGTTGTTCAGACAATTTAGATTCTAAGATATTGAGTTATCGCTAAAGTTGACAGCTATGGGCTCAAGTCACGCCCGCGGAAAGCCTGCCTCGATGTGAAAAGCTAGCACGTAAACACAACAGTTGCACATTGATTTAAACGTGTGCTATAATGCTAAAGTATGTTATTGACATACGAACCTTGGCGAGGCTATTTGTTTCTCCGAACGATGGCGTTGCTAATGGGGATATTTATATTCTAGGAGGTCCATTCAAAATGGCAATTACAAAACAACGTAAAAACGAAATTATCGCTGAGTACCGTACTCACGAGAGCGACACTGGTTCACCAGAAGTACAAATTGCTGTATTAACTGCTGAAATCAATGCATTAAACGCTCACTTACAAACACACAAAAAAGATTTCCACTCTAAACGCGGTCTTCACAAAATGGTAGGTACTCGTCGTAACTTATTAAAATACTTACGCGAAACTGAAGTTCAACGCTACCGTGAACTAATCAAACGTTTAGGCTTACGTCGTTAATCTTTGCGCATAACGTAAAAAGCGGGAGTATTCCCGCTTTTTATTTATGTATCGAATGTTCCTATAGTCAAACTTCATATAATTCATTATAAAATTCAGCAGTTACTCGTCAAATGAGGATGAACCGCTAAAATTTTTCGCATATAAATAGTAATTTTGGTACACTGTGTATGATACATAGGCAGACATGTACAAGCAGAAAGGGGTTCAGTCAATGAACGATAAAAAAGTCTATTCATTTGAATGGGCTGGCCGTCCTTTAGTAGTAGAAGTAGGACAGTTAGCAAAACAAGCAAACGGTGCAGCAATGATTCGTTACGGCGAAACAGCAGTGTTAGCAACAGCGACAATGTCAAAAGAAGCAAAACCAACAGATTTCTTCCCATTAACGGTAAACTATGAAGAGCGCTTATACGCAGCAGGTAAAATTCCAGGAGGCTTCATTAAACGTGAAGGTCGTCCATCAGAAAATGCGGTGTTAACGTCTCGTCTAATCGACCGTCCAATCCGCCCAATGTTCCCAGATGGTTTCCGTAACGAAGTACAATCAATTTTAATGGTCATGTCAAATGATCAAGACTGCCCAGCAGATGTTGCGGCAATGTTTGGTTCTTCATTATCACTTGCGATTTCAGATATTCCGTTTGACGGACCAATTGCAGGCGTACACGTAGGCTACATCGACGGCGAATTTATCGTAAACCCAACAATGGAGCAAGCAAACGCATCAACAGTTCACTTAACAGTTGCTGGTAATAAAGATGCCATCAACATGGTAGAAGCAGGCGCATTAGAAGTACCAGAAGCGATCATGTTAGAAGCGATCATGTTTGGTCACGAAGAAATTAAAAAATTAATCGCGTTCCAAGAGCAAATTGTTGCTGAAGTGGGCAAAGCGAAAAAAGAAGTTGTCTTATACGAGCTTGATGCGGAATTAACAGCAGCAATCAAAGAAATCGCTGAAGTGGACATGAATGCAGCAATCCAAACAGCAGATAAGCAGCAACGTGAAATTAACATTACAGCGGTTAAAACGCGCGTAGTGGAATCATACGAAGCGCAAGAAGCTGATGCTGATGCGATGAAGCAAGTAAAAGCAATTTTAGATAAAATGGTAAAAGACGAAGTACGTCGCTTAATTACAGAAGATAAAGTGCGCCCAGATGGACGTAAACAAGACGAAATCCGTCCGTTATCTTCTGAGGTTGATTTATTACCACGTACACACGGTTCAGCAATGTTCACGCGTGGACAAACACAAGCGATTTCAATTACAACATTAGGTCCATTAGGTGATGTGCAAATTATCGATGGCTTAGGGATTGAAGAAACGAAACGCTTCATGCACCACTATAACTTCCCAGCGTTCTCAGTTGGGGAAACAGGTCGTTACGGTTCTCCAGGTCGTCGTGAAATCGGTCACGGTGCGTTAGGTGAGCGTGCGATTTCAGCAGTATTACCAACTGAAGAGGACTTCCCGTATGCAATTCGTTGTGTAGCAGAAGTTGTTGAGTCAAACGGTTCAACGTCTCAAGCATCAATTTGTGCGTCAGTTATGTCATTAATGGCTGCGGGTGTACCAATTACAGCACCAGTTGCAGGTATTGCGATGGGTCTTGTGAAAAAAGGCGAGCATTACACAGTATTAACAGACATTCAAGGGATGGAAGACCATTTAGGTGATATGGACTTTAAAGTAGCGGGTACTGAAAAAGGTATTACAGCACTTCAAATGGACATTAAAATCGACGGTCTATCACGCAACATTTTAGAAGAAGCATTAACACAAGCGAAAATTGGTCGTATGCAAATTTTAGACCATATGCTACAAACGATTGCAGAGCCACGTACAACGTTATCAGCATATGCACCAAAAATTGTAACGATTAAAATCAATCCTGACAAAATCCGCGACGTCATCGGACCAGGCGGCAAAATGATTAACAAAATCATCGACGCTACAGGTGTTAAAATTGATACAGAGCAAGACGGTACAATTTTCATCGCATCATCTGATGAAGCGATGATCGCACGCGCGAAAGAAATGATTGAAACGATTGTACGCGAAGCAAAAGTAGGCGAGTACTACATGGGTACAGTAAAGCGCATCGAGAAGTTCGGCGCGTTCGTTGAAATCTTCACAGGTAAAGACGGTTTATTACACATTTCTGAAATTCAAGAAGAGCGTACGAAGGAAGTTGAAGACGTACTAAAACTTGGCGATCAGTTACTTGTAAAATGTGTAGAGATCGACAAACAAGGTCGTGTTAACTTATCACGCAAAATTGTGTTAAAAGAAGAAAAAGAACGCGCAGAGCAACAATAAGCTGCTCGTGCTTTCAATATCAAAAGGGGGCTGCGACATGTGCGTAGCCTCCTTTTACAATGAAAGGAATTGCTTTGATTTGGCTACAATGCGGCTCGCCGATGTAGCCTTTAAATGGGCTTCCGTCCTTCATTAAACAAATAAAAGATGAAGAATTACAAGAAAAGTGAGGAATTTCATGGTACAAATTTATACATGTCAAAACGGCGTACGCATCGTGTCAGAGCACGTGCCATATGTACGTTCTGTTACAATCGGCATTTGGGTAGATGCGGGCTCGCGCTATGAGTTACCGCACGAAAACGGCATTACACACTTTATCGAGCATATGCTGTTTAAAGGCACGCATACACGCTCGGCACATCAAATTGCACAGGCATTTGATCGTATCGGTGGCGAAATTAACGCGTTCACGTCAAAGGAAAATACGTGCTACTTTACGAAGGTACTGGATCATCACGGCGAGCATGCCATTGATATGCTAGCGGATATGTTTTTCAACTCGGCACTGCGCGAGGACGATTTAGAACGCGAGCGTCAAGTAGTCGGCGAGGAAATTTTAATGAGCGAGGATGCAGCGGACGATGACATTCACGAAAAGCTTTGGTACGAAATGTATCCAAAAGATGCGCTCGGGTTACCGATTTTAGGGACGGTTGACACACTTGCGACATTTGATGCGGACATGATTCGCAATTATATGGACAAGCATTACGCACCAGAAAACGTCGTCATTTCCATTGCAGGCAACATTTCGACGTCGCTACTTCGCCATATCGAGAAGCTATTTGGCTACTATGAGCGCACGGAGAAGTTCGTGAAGTCTGCGCTAACGTATCCAGCATTTACAGCGGGGCATTACAAGGAAGAACGCGACATTGAGCAATCACATATCGCACTTAGCTACCCAGCAATCTCTTGTAAAAACCCAGACTTTTATTCGTTCGTGGCGCTGAACAATTTAATTGGTGGCAACATGAGTTCTCGCTTATTCCAAGGTGTGCGCGAGGATCGTGGGCTAGCATACAGCATTTATTCGTATGAAACAGCGTATGCAGATATTGGTACGTTTACGATTTATAGCAGCACGACGAACAAGCAAATGCCGCTACTCATTGACACGATTGATGCGACGTTACGAGACATTGTAACGAACGGCATTACGCATGAGGAGCTAACGAACGCAAAAGAGCAATTGAAGGCGAGCGTCGTGTTAGGCATTGAGTCGATGGAAACGCGCATGAGCCGCAACGGTAAGGCAGAGCTGATTTTCGGTCGCCATAAAACGATTGATGAAGTCATTGCGGGTGTCGACGCCATTTCAATGGAAGCGTGCGACCGTCTTATTCAAACGATTTTCACGAAAGAACGTGCGACGGCCATTATCGACGGCACGGAGCAAGACGTATAAAAAGTGAGGGTGTGCTACACGTCAAATAAGACGATAGCACGCCCTTTTTTTGTGCAGCAAAAGGTAGCGATATATAGACGATGATTAAAATGTAAAAAGAGAACGGGCTCTCTACATCGAGGCGGACTCCTGCGGAAAGCCTGCCTCGATGTAGAGCGCCGACTAACGAGACATTAAAATACATTCACCGTCTAGAATATGTCAAAAAGCAGGCAAGCATTTTTTCGTAGCTAAACGAGTAAATGCTCGACACGAAAAAGGGAATTGTGACATCGATGAAATGACAAACGAATGCGCATAAATAGTCGCTCATACGTCTATTTATACAATTTTTGAAATAATACGATTTTTGTACTCAATTTAGAAATTGTGTGGTACAATATCACACATTATGGTTCACAAAAACATGTACAAATAGATGAAATATGCACAAATTCGTTAGCGAAGAGCATCTTAAATAATGTGGTAAATCTATGAACCTACATACAGAAAAATGATGGATATATTTGAGGAGAGATGACAAATGGCAAAGCAATTAAACGTTGCTGTAGTCGGGGCTACTGGCGCAGTTGGAACAAAAATGATGGAGAAACTAATCGAACGTAATTTCCCAATCAAATCAATTAAATTTTTAGCATCTGCTCGCTCAGCTGGCAACCCAATCGAATTTAACGGCACAACATACAAAATTGAAGAAGCAACACCAGAAAGCTTTGAAGGCGTGGACGTAGCGTTATTCTCAGCAGGTGGTTCAGTATCAGCAGCGTTAGCACCAGAAGCAGCAGCTCGTGGCGCAGTTGTAATTGACAACACAAGCCACTTCCGCATGGATCCTGAAGTACCACTTGTTGTACCTGAAGTAAACCGTCACGCATTAAAAACAATTCCTAAAGGCATTATCGCTAACCCGAACTGTTCAACAATTCAAATGGTTGCAGCATTACAGCCATTACGTGAAAAATTCGGCTTAACGAAAGTCGTTGTATCGACATATCAAGCAGTATCAGGTTCAGGTGTAGCGGCAATTGAAGAATTAAAAGCACAATCACAAAACTGGGATGCAGGTAAAAACGTTGAAGCAAACGTATTACCAGTAAAGTCAGATGAAAAGCATTTCCCAATCGCACGTAACGTCATTCCACAAATTGATAAATTTACGGACAACGGTTACACGTACGAAGAAATGAAAATGATCAACGAAACAAAAAAAATTATGGAGCTTCCTGAATTACACGTAGCGGCAACTTGTGTGCGCGTACCAGTTGTATCAGGTCACTCAGAGTCTGTGTACATCGAGCTTGAGCAAGAAGCGACAGTACAAGACATTTTCACAGCACTTGAAGGCGCACCTGGCATCGTATTACAAGATGACATTACGAACCAAACGTACCCAATGCCATTATTTGCAGAAAACGAAGACCCAACTTATGTAGGACGTATCCGCCAAGACTTAGACAACAAAAAAGGCTTCCACTTATGGATCGTTGCAGATAACTTATTAAAAGGTGCTGCACTGAACTCAATTCAAATCGCAGAAGCAATGTTAGAGGATAACTTACTATAATAAGAGGAGTGTTTGTGAATGGATTTTGGACGTATTGGAACGGCAATGATTACGCCGTTTAAAAAAGACGGCTCAATTAACTACCCAGAATTAGAACGCATCATTAACCACTTAATCGACAACGGTACAGACGCGATTATCGCGTGTGGGACAACTTCAGAAAACCCAACGATGTCAACGGAGGAAAAAATTGAGGTTGTACGCTTCACAGTTGAGAAAGTAGCAGGTCGCGTGCCAGTTATCGCTGGAACAGGTGACAACGAAACAGCATACTCAATTATGATGACGCATAAAGCAGAAGAGAACGGTGCAGACGGGATCATGCTTGTAACGCCTTACTACAACAAGCCGAACCAACAAGGGATGTACGCTCACTTCACGACAATTGCAAAAGAAACGAAGCTACCAGTAATGCTTTATAACGTACCAGGACGTACTGGCGCAAACTGTAAAGCAGAAACAACAGTATCACTGAGCAAATTCGACAATATTACATGTGTAAAAGAAGCAAGTGGCGATTTAGATCAAATGGGTGACATTATCGAAAACGCTGACAAAGACTTCATCGTTTATAGCGGTGATGATGGCTTAACATTACCACTTCTTGCAATCGGTGGTTACGGTGTCATTTCTGTTGCATCACATGTTATTGGTAACGATATGCAAAAGATGATCAAAGCATTTAACGAAGGTCGTCACGAAGATGCAGCGGCCATTCACCGTGCATTATTACCACTAGTACGTGCGTTGTTTGCACAGCCAAACCCATCGCCAGTTAAATACGCGATGACGAAGCTAGGCTTTGATACGTTAGACGTACGCTTACCAATGGTTGAAATGACGGACGAAGAAAAAGCAGCGTTTGACCAAATTTGGGATACGTACCAAGAAAAAGCGAAAAACTTTAAATAACATAGCAGCGATGCATACGTCTACGGGCGCGTGCATCGTTTTTTTTGCTCGAAATCATTCACGCTCGCCGCACGTTTCGCATGAGCCCGCAAAATGAGCGCGGTCTCGTTCTTCACGTTCATGCAGCATGCGAGGCGCGAATGTATTGCTGAATGTTTCGTAATCATCGTTGTATATATACGATGATTACGATTTATAACGAGAATAGGCTTGAAAAGAGAGGCGGACTCCAGCGGGAAAAGCGTGAGACTTGAGACCCCGCAATCGTAAGGTACGAACGATGAGGAGGTTCAAGCCACGCCCGTGGAAAGCCTGCCTCGACGTGAAAAGCAACGTATAAGTAATTATAAAAAAACCATATTTCTCGACACCGGAAAGAATTTCTCATTTTTGTTTGTACAAAGTGTAAGGAACACCGTATAATAA
>JAXJTE010000137.1:0-12285 GCA_036309765.1 Caryophanon sp.
CGGACCGGTGTTTTGCCTCCAGCTTCCTTCAGATTCCGCGTCACCACGGACACCCTTGCTCTTGGCTAACCTCTACTTCTGCCTTCGGGGCTCGGGACTTACACCCTAAAGTTTATGCGCATGCTGGGCGCACAATAAAAAAAGCGTCCGCAGAAATTTTTCTGCAGACGCTTTTTTTATTTGTACTACAAACTGTTAAACAACACTTCATGTAGCGGCGTTTCCACCATGCCTAATAAAAACAACACACCGTATATTAAGCCAAATAGCACAGCTGCGGTCGCAAACGAGCAACCGCTAATGATTAAGCCACGGTACGGCATTTTATCATACTTCAATGGAATCGTTTCAATTTGTGTAAACTGCTTTACCTCATACTCTACTGGTAACGTCGCATCTTTAATCGGCGCGATGTTATAAAGTGCTGCATCGTACGTTGGCAATGCTGGTAAATCATAATCGTATAGCTGTTCAATGCGCAGCAGCAACAATTCGATGCGCTGCTCTAATACTCGCAGTGCTGGCTGCTCCACATGCTCGACAACAAGCTTACTATTTTGCAAAATGCGTAGACGGTCGCGCTTAACGAGCATTTCTTGACGCTCCTCTAATGCTGTACGCCACTCAGACATGACGTATTCACGCTGGTCCATTTGCTCTTTATAGCGCTTCATATATTGATCGTACTGATGAATTAATATTTGCTTATGCTCAGCCGCTTGCTCATCTAATTCACAATACGCGCGGTCTAACTCCTCGTACTGTTGCTGACGAAACGCTTGAATGCCGTCATAATCTTGCGCAATGGCACGCAACTCCTGCTTGTCTCGATTCGTTAATAGCGCGTAATGACGATACGTTGCAATAATGGCCGCATACGCTTCCTCGTGCTGCATTAACGTTTGCTGCGCCTGCTCGTCATACACATCCATTTTCGCTTCAATCATGCGGTAATTTTCAATCAGCTCATGGAACAGCTCAAAGCGTTGATCCATCGTTTCTTGCTCATCGAACTTGCCATCAAACAATAAAAGTAGCTCATTGATTGTTTCCGTTTGCTCTAAACGCTCCTGAAATTGCGCCATCATTTCCTCGTCACAAATCGCGCTATCGACAATTTGTGTCATTTCACGAATCACGCTTTCGGTCGCCTCTAAATGCTGCTCCGTCTCATCAAAGAAGCTCGTAATATGCTCACCTAAATACGCACTAATTAACGCCTCTAGTGTAAATGGCAGTGCATAATTTGAATCCATCACGACAGCTGGTACATTTTCCTCTAGCGTTAGCTCAACATCTTGCAATGTAATCGGTAACCTTTGCTCAAACAGCTTCGATAGTTTCTCGATAAATGTCACATGGAATTCATATGCTTCACGGTATGCGGTAATGTCATCATGCTGCATAAATGTAAACGTTTGTGCTTGTTGCCATGCGTGCAGTGCTTGTCGCTTATTGTCTCGCGCAAGCTCAGCTACTTGCTCTGAAAATGCCGCATAGAGCTTTTTCATCGTGTAATAGACGTGGTACTCTGGCAATGCTTCTTCCTCATCGTGCAGCAACACAATCATTAAATCTTCTAGCTCCTGCATCGTCGCTGGCGTTAAAAATAACGTTTCTGCCTGTAGCACCGCATCACGCATCGGCGACTGGAAAAACACATCGTGCTGCATATACGACGCGATTTGCCCATCAAATGCTGGCACATACTGCTCTAATGGCGTGTTCATAAGGCGTACAAGTTCCTCATCTTGCGCATCGACAACATGTTGAATCGTCATTTCAAATTTCGCAATGAGTGGCGCAATTTCTTTATACGCCGTTTTCATAAGCGATTCGATATATTCGATAAACGGGGTAAATAGCTCCCAACATTGCTTTAGCTGCTCTACATAAAATGCTTCGTTATTTTCTAAAAATGCCTCAAGCTGTAAAAAGCCGCTTCGTTGATACAAATCATCATCGTAAAATTCCTGCGCTGCTTGAGCATACGACGCTGAAACTGGAAAAACGTGCGCTAAAAACGGGGCGATCGGCTTTAATTGCTCATCGATGTGCTGCTGTAGCGGTTCATCAACAAGCTGGTCATGAATATCAATCATATTTACGAGCCCGATAATGCGCTTACCAGCTGCCACGTATGCCTCAAGCTGCTTTACTTCCTGTTCACTGCCAATATTGCCATACTGCGTCACCCATAAAATCGTATCGCTCTGTTCATCGACTGCATGCGGCTCTGAAACGTGTAAAATGAGTTCTTCTAAATAATCTAAATCATGTAAAAATGTATTTTGTGGGTATAGCATATGCACATTTTCATGAATGAAATACGTGCCATCTACACAATTTGCTGCTACTTTCCCAAGTAATACGTCCAAAATCGTCGTTTTGCCTACTTGCGATAGCCCAGTTAAAGTGTAGCGCGGCATCGTAGGCAATGCCCTTAGTTCCTCTAAAAAATATTGTGCAGCTTCCGTGTCTACCTGCTGCTTTTCGACGCATGCTTGTACATACTTCATCAGCTTTTCACGCAAGCTTTGCACTTGATGTGTCAAAGTTATTGTCATAATGTTCGTCCTTTAATTCCAAAATATATTTCTTCATTATACCATACTTTTATCCCCGAGGTTTTCACGCGCGAAAAAACACAAAAAATCTACACAACACAAAATTTTCATTCATTACGTCCATTATACGCTGTTGTCGCCTACACAAAAATCATAAAAAAATGATGTGAGCAGTAATTGCCCACATCAAGTTTAGCTAATGACTAAATCTTTATGCTCTTTGCGATAAATCGACGGTGATAAGCCCGTGCATTTTTTAAAGACGCGGCTAAAGTAGAAGCAATCGTAATAGCCGACATTTTCTCCAACTTCTGCTACGGAGCATTCACACGTACGCAGCTGCTCCTTCGCCTTTTTAATGCGCAGCTCCATTAAATATTGGCTCGGATTCATGCCGACTGTCGTCTCAAACAACTCACTAAAACGTCGACGCTCTACACCGACACGCTCGGCTAATTGCGCGATCGATAAATCCTCTGCGTAATGCTCATGCATGTAAGCGACCGCAAACGATACGACCTCACTTCTTGGCGTCATCTTTGTACGTTTTGCACCTGCTAAAAACTCCTCTAAAAACTGCATAAATAACGTTTGGCTTTGTAAGCGTGCATAGCTGCCTGGCGTTTGTGCAAGCTGTAGCATATGCGTAATGAAATGCGTGCAGCGCGCTACGTCGTCGATTTCATAGCTGTAGTGATGTGACAATGCATTTTCGTCACCTAACACCTCATAGCTTATGACAACATATTGAAACGGCTGTGCGCTTGTCACCGTGATGTGACATTCTGTATGTGGACCAACATGTAAAACATGGTTAGCCTGCGCAACATACTGCGTGTCTTCTATTGAAATTTTTGCCTGCCCTTTTAACGGAAATAAAAAATAATTCATCTTCGGATTAATATTACGAATTGGACAAGCGCTTTTAGGAGCCGATATCGTTGAAAAAATATTAGCAAAATGCGTTGGTGTCTGTGCATAAAGCTCGATTAATTGGTTAATGTTCATCATATGTACGTCCTTCCAACTTTCTAATTGAGAGAATTCTCATTGAAAATGATTATCAATATCATATAAATCATTACATCTTTTGTCAACCGCATTTCAAAAAATGATAGTAAAAAGTGTTCAGTTTCTGTACCCAAATTAGTAACGACATTTAGCGTACGCAACAAAAAAAGCTGCATAAGCGTCGATGTTGACGTCTCATACAGCTTTTTTCATTTATGTTGTTTGCACTTCTACTTCTGTTACTTGTGTGCTGCGCTGTTTTTTCATGCGCTCAATGTCACGACGTAATACGACCGCAATGATAAAGGCTACTGCAATTAAGCCTGTGAACACGTAGAACACTGGAATGTAGCTGCCTGCCCCTTCGTAAATTGCTGTTACAAGCATCGGACCAAATACGCCACCAAGTGACCAAGTCGTTAATAAGTAGCCGTGAATCACGCCAAGCTGCTTCGTACCGAACATGTCTGATGCGAATGCTGGTAAGTTCGAGAAACCACCGCCGTAACAGCTTACTACTAAGAAAATAAGTAGCTGGAACAATAATACACTTGATGTAAACGGTAACACAATGAACGCAATTAATTGAATGGTAAAGAAAATCACGAAAACGTTTTGACGACCAATATAGTCTGATCCAGCCGCCCAAAGAAGACGACCACCACCATTGAATAATCCCATTAAACCTACCATTGTCGCTGCTCCTGCAACCGATAAGCCAACGATTTCTTGCGCCATTGGAGATGCGACTGAAATCATCATAATCCCTGCTGTTACGTTAATTAAGTGCATTGACCAAAGCATCCAGAAACGTTTTGTGCGAACCGCTTCACGCGCTGATAATTGCGGTGCTTCCACTTTCGCTGGACCATATTTGCTTACTGAATCTGACCCTTCTACTTCCCCTGGCTTTGGTGGTGCGATATATAATGCCCCGCACATCATTAATGCGAAGTAACTAATTCCTAAAATAAAATATGTGTTTTGAATACCTACGTTTTGCATTAAGCTTGCCGCAACTGGTGCTGTAATTAATGCCCCTGCACCAAATCCTAGTACCGCCATACCTGTTGCTAAACCACGACGATTTGGGAACCATTTCACTAATGTCGATACCGGCGCGATGTAACCAATCCCCATCCCTAAACCACTAAGTAAACCGTATGTTGCCCAATATAACACGACCGAATCAATCATGATCGCAACGCCTGCTCCTGCTTGCCCTAACCCGAATAACACAGCTGCAAGCATCGCGGATTTACGCGGCCCATTTTTTTCTACAAAGCTTCCAAACATCGCCGCTGCAAACCCGGCTAACCCCATCATAATTGTGAATGCAATCGTTACTTGTGTAGCATTCCAACCCATTTCTGTTACGATTGGATTTTTATACACACTGTATGCATACGCTCCCCCAATTGATAAATGAATTGCAATCGCCGATAAAGCAATTAACCAACGATTCTTTTTCATAAAAAATCCCCCTCACGAAAAATATCTGTCGCTCACACTTTTTTTCTGTTTCTTTGTCTGTTTTGTGAACTTCTTGTTAACACAGTATCATTACATAACGTTTTTATGCAATAGTTTTATTTTCGATAGCATGTAACAATAACGAACTAAATATTTTGCATAGATAAGATTTTTTGTTCATTTTTCACAATAATCTGTACTTACACACATTTGAAATTCCTTTCATACGTAGAAAAAACTGTACTAATTGTGAATGAAACAGATATTTACTTCGCGCTTTAAAGTATTTTAATATAACACAAATAAATTCCGGAAAAATATTTATTTTCGCTAATTTTACTTATATAGTGTAACTTTTTTCTTTTTCATTCAATATTCTTGTTAACAAACACTCAATATTATCGTTTTCTACATTTTTATGTATTTGAGAACGTTTTTTCGCTCGTTTATTTAACTTTCTTAATCTAAATTTTGTAAATCCACTGGAAAATTGACGTTTACGATTGTGTTTCATCAAAATGTATAATGCGCCATCATCAATAGTTGCATGACAGCGTATAGTCTTCTACACTACGAATAAGAGGTGACAAATATGAATGAGGATCATGATAAAGAGCCGTTATCGGAGGAGGAATTTTTAGAACTGGTACTACACGAGCAGGAAAAAGCGTTAGCACAAGCGCGAGAGGAACGCAAGCGTCGCGCACAAGGACAAGCAACAATCAAGCGCAAGCCATTTCGTATTCGCATCATTGCGTATGTCGCTGCATTCGTGCTGCTCATTAATGCACTCGCGCTATTTTTAGAGGTGTATTCGATTCCAGCAGTTGACTTTATGAAAGCTTCGGCTACATTGTCGCAGCAGCAGCCAATTCGAGATGCGAAGGAGGCAATTGTTGAAATTCGTAGTGAAAATAGTAAAGGGACCGGATTTTCCGTTAGTGCGGACGGCTGGATTGTAACGAACGAGCACGTAATTGATGATGCGCTGTCGTTAACGGTGTCGTTTCCATCTCACGGCATTTATGAAGCCGAAGTTATTGCGAGCTTTCCAGAAATTGATAGTGCCATTTTGAAAATCGAAACGACCGATGCACCATTTGTTTCGCTTGCAGCAGCGCCTACTTATATAGAAGAAGCGCCGATTACGTTTATCGGTAATCCGCTGTCGTTTTCGATGATTGCGAACGAAGGTGTGTTAAAGGAGCCGATTTTGCTAGAGGATTGGTCGTCTGCTGTGTATGCGATTGATGCGCCTGTATATAAAGGCAATAGTGGCTCACCTGTGTTTAATGAGGATATGGACGTCATTGGCATGATTTTCGCTACGATGTCGCACAGTTCGCTCGGCAAGGTTGGTTTATTTATTCCAATCGAAACGCTGCTTGACGCGGCACCACCCGACGTTGTAAAAGCGATTCAACCATAATAAAAGACGGCTTGATTTCTCAAGTCGTCTTTTGCGTTAACATAGCTGCTCATCGGATATGTTTTCGATTTGCACACGCTCCCATTTGACGCGTTCATTTAAAAATTCAATGTACGCACATAATACCAGTTCCTCAATTGTTTGCCCGTCGTTTGCCGTGCGACATGCTTTACCGACTGATAATGTTTGCTGTGATTCGTCGCGCATTTGTGCTTGCAACGAGGCAATGATTTTGTCTACGTGCTGCTCGCTTTGCATGCGCATAATGAGCAGTACTTCTTGATAGATTGTTTCGACATATACGACATCGTGTAATTGCTGACAGCTTTGCAGGAGCTTTTGTATGTGTGTCACGTTATGTGTATCTTCTAGCTGTAAAACAATTGCAACGACTGGTTCGTCATTTGTGAGCTGACCGTACAATGGTGCTAGTAGTTCACTGCTATACATCGTCGTTGCACGCGGGCGAATCGTCGTCGTACGCTTTAAAAACTGTTCGTATTGATGCTTCGTTTGATTATAGCGTACGAGCTGGTTTACTTTTTTGTATACATCAAGCTTCGTTCTGAACAGCTGTTTTTTCTCCTCGTTTGATAATGTATGCTCATCGATTACATGCGTACAAACATGCAATGCATCGCTGTAACGCTCCGCCATTACATAATAGCGTGCCTTTAATAGGAGGAACTGATGATATTCACGCGTTAGTCCTTCCATCAATGGTGGCATTTGTAGCTCTTGCAGCAGCGCTAAAATACGCGGCTGCTTTTTCGCCTCGATGCTTGCCTCTAGCAACAACAGCTTCGCACATACGTGATCATTTTTCGTCGCAATGTTGTCGCTTTGCACATAATGCGCTTGTAGCTGCGCGTACTCATATGCTTTGTCGTACGTTTTGCATGCTAAATGCTTCATCGCGAGCATGCGGTACCCTTCTGCTAAACAGCGTGAACGGTAGCGCTTTTTCTTCTCTGCATAACGAATATAGTGCAGTGCCTCTGATTGTAATTCATCGTAGCGCTGTTGCTGAAGTAAATAGAGTAAGCGAATGCGATAGATCATCCAGCGATTGTCAGGTGGTAACGACTTTGCTTCAACATGCATCAGCTCCTCCATATTTTGCGAATGAATCATTTCTCCGTAGCGAAAATAGTAATTCGCCTCTGCGTTATGGGCAATGAGCTTATAGACAATGTCCTGCTCACGAATAGCTAAACGCTCTAAATATAGCGTCAAGTCACTAACGAGCTCCCGGCGTTCGTTTTCAATAAGCATATGCATGGCGTTCATATAGCGCACATACAATAACTGAGACATGTTCATCACCACCTTTTTATAAGTCCGTTCGTTCAACCTCTACTTTATTCCTTTACACCTTTTCTCACATTATAAAACCTAAAGATTTATATTTCATTAAAAATACGTCTTTTGTATGCGTATTTTATTTTAAAAATATGATACTTTACACATTTTCTAATACGTGCTCAGCTGGTATATAGTCGTGTCCTAGCGCCGTTGCTACTGCTTCATACGTCACAACACCACCTGCGACATTTACCCCTTTTCGCAGCGCTTCATTGCGTCGTGCCGCTTCTTTCACACCAAATTTTGCTAGCTGTAACGCATATGGAAGCGTCACATTCGTTAACCCCCACGTTGACGTTCGTGGCACTGCACCTGGCATGTTCGCCACCGCATAATGAATGACGCCGTGCTTTTCGTACGTTGGATTATCGTGCGTCGTCACATGTGTAGACGTTTCAAAAATGCCGCCTTGGTCAATCGCAATGTCAATCATGACCGCGCCTTTACGCATGTTCATGACCATTTGCTCGGTCACAAGCTTCGGTGCTTTTGCGCCTGGGATTAATACTGCCCCGATGACTAAATCTGCGTTCGCAACTGCCGAAGCGATGTTGTAGCTGTTTGACATAATCGTTTGAATGGCGTGTCCGTATTGGTCGTCTAGCTGCTTGAGGCGATGCGCACTAACATCAAGTATCGTGACGTTCGCGCCTAAACCAATTGCCATTTTCGCCGCGTTTTCTCCTGCGACACCACCGCCAATAATGACGACGTTGCCACGCTCAACGCCCGGAATGCCGCTTAGTAAAATACCGCGACCGCCGTGGATTTTTTCTAAAAACTGTGCGCCAATTTGTACTGCCATGCGCCCTGCAACCTCGCTCATCGGTGTGAGAAGAGGGAGCGTACGATGCAGTTCGACCGTTTCATACGCAATCGCAATAACACCGCGTTCAACTAGTGCCTTCGTTAACGCTGGCTCTGCGGCTAAATGTAAGTACGTAAACAAAATAAGCCCTTCGCGGAAATAGGCGTATTCCTGCTCGATTGGTTCCTTCACCTTTAATACGAGGTCACTTGCCCATACATCGTCCACTGTGCCAATTTCTGCCCCTGCTTGCACGTATTCTTCGTCGGTAATCGATGACAGCACGCCCGCTCCTGCTTCAATGATGACGCGGTGCCCTTCTCGTACAAATGCGTCCACTCCTGCTGGTGTAATCGCCACGCGTGCTTCGTTATTTTTAATTTCTTTCGGTACACCAATGTTCATACGCCCACCCCTTTTCACATATTGTACATTTATTATAACACCAAACAGAAAATATACGTATAAACAACAAAAGGAATGCACAACAAGCCTCATTTGACTTGTAGCGCATTCCTTTTTTACATACAATTTGTTACCAGCGACGTTTTTTACGCGATGTACTGTAACCTCTGTACGATGATGCGTGTTTTTTCGGCTGCAATACATAAAATAAAGCACTCATTAACACGACGTAAATAATCGATAACAATAAGCTATATTGCGCAGGCGTGAATGAGAAGAACATCGTCTCCCAATCATTTGCATGCGGGCGTCCTGCATATGCGTAAGATGTTACCATTGTTGCCAGCGCTCCGAGGATAAACGGAATGAGCTGTCGCTGTAATGCCGCCCAAACTGTAACAATAATAAATACAATCAATCCTGTTACGTAGCCGAGTATGTTACCAACTTCATATTGAATGAACATCGCAAAATAACTGTAAGGAAAAGCAAGTAACAGTATGATGGCGATAAACTGTACAATTTTCATTCGTAAACGTCCCTTCTAAATAAAACTCCCTATTATCATACCATCACTTACACATTTACGACATTACTTTCTCAATTCTGTTCATTTTTATCGTGAAATAACGAAAAAATCGACAAGCTTCATGTGAACCGTACAAAAAGAGCCGTCATTGTGTCATGCGAATGTCTTGCTATCACGCAACGATTCACTATACAATAATAGAATATTTTGATTACATTCGCACGGAAGAGGGGATTGTATGGAAACTGTTCACCCGACCATTCGCGCACAATTACTCGCTAGTAACACATACATTCATCAGTTGGAACTTCCACTGACGCATGCAACAGTGCATTATTACGAGCGCGGTGAATATATTGTTGAAGAAGGCTCCAAAATTTCTTCCTTTTTCTTTATTTTGCAAGGTCGCTGTAAAATTTATATAACGCATGAAAACGGCAAAACTTCCTTATTAAATTTTGTGGAAGCTGGTGCGTTCATTGGTGAAATCGAGCTATTGAACGAATCATACGTATCAAAAGGCGTACAGACCGCGACGCCCGTTTATTGCGTTTCATTTCCGCTGCATTATTACCGTACGCAGTGCTTACAAAACACCGCATTTTTGCGACAACTCGCGAAATACTTAGGCGATAAAGCGGTCGCGATGGGCTTTAAAGCGTCGATGCAACATGCGTTTCCGCTTGAGAACCGACTTGCCCATTTCATTTTGCTAGCGGCACAGGAATACATATACCAGGAGCGCCATACAGAAGTGTGCGATTATTTAGGCGTGTCGTATCGTCATTTATTACATACATTCGCATCATTTTGCGAAAAAGGTGTACTCACGAAAGAAAAACGCCACTATAAAATTACCGATGAACCTGCGCTGCGTAGTTTAGCAAGCGTCATTTCTTTTCCGAACTATACGACGGCAAATCGATAAAGACGTTTTTTTGCGATTTATGGTAAATAGGTGTACACTTATTTTAGTAATAAAGACATCTATTTCTAGGAGGCTTTCGTATGTTATCAGAACAATTACACAAAGCGATAAACGATCAAATGAACTTTGAATTTTTCTCGGCGCACGCATATTTAGCAATGGCGGCGTACTGCACAGACGAATCATATGATGGGTTTGCAAACTTCTTTTTAGTACAAGCAGAAGAAGAACGCTTCCACGCAATGAAATTTTACAACTATTTAAGCGACATGGGCTACCGTGCGACAATTACAGGATTCGAAAACCCTGGCAACGACTTCTCATCGATTTTAAACGTATTTGAAACGGCGTTACATCACGAGAAGGAAGTAACACGCCGCATTTATCATTTAGCTGATCTTGCGTTAGATGAGCGCGAACATGCAACGATGGCATTTTTAAAATGGTTCATCGATGAGCAAGTGGAAGAAGAATCATCATTTGATACGTTAATTAGCAAAATTAAACGCATCGAAAAAGATTCAAATGCTATGTTCATGCTTGATGCAGAGCTTGCAAACCGCACGTTCGTTCCTCCAGCTGGCGAATAACATAAAAAAATGGTCGAGAGAAGCAAATGCTTTTCTCGACCATTTTTTTCGGCAAACATCCAATTTTAAATTTGAAATGCTTCTACCTTGTTCTTTAAGCTCTCTGACATATGCGATAAATTGAGTGCGTTCGCTGCAACTTGATGCATCGTCGCGGCAACCTCCTCAACAGTCGCCGTCATTTCCTCTGCTCCAGCAGAAGACTCCTCGCACACCGTCGCAATTTCAGTAACCGATGTCGATACGTCATGTGACGAAGATTGGATATGATTAAGACGACGTGACATTTGCTGAATTTCAACGTTCATTTGTGCAACCGCAACTGAGATATCATCAAAGCGCTGTCCGGTTTCCGTTAACTGGTCTGAGCCACTTTGCACCTCGCTATAGCCTTCTTGTAGCGAATTTGTCACGTCCGCTGTATCGGATTGAATGCGCGACACAATGAACGAAATGTCCATTACTGACGACGATACTTGCTCGGCTAGCTTTCGTACTTCATCTGCAACAATCGCAAAGCCTTTGCCATGTTCCCCTGCTCGTGCCGCTTCGATTGCTGCGTTTAGTGCCAATAAATTCGTTTGATTCGCAATATCATCAATCACCGATACAAGCTTCGTAATTTCATTTGATTGATTGTTTAAGCCTTCTACTTTTTGTACAGCTTCGTGCATGACGTCATTGATCGACTGCATTTTCGTAAGCGACGTCGTCATCAGTGACTTCCCTTCTAACGTTAAACTCGCTACGACATCAGATTCTTGCTCAAGTACATCGCCTGTTTTCACAATGTCTGTAATGTTTTCTTTAAATGTTTCCATCGAGTTTGCTACGCCAGATGTTGCCTGTGCCATGTACAGCTGCGAGAAGATGCGGTACATATCCTCATTCATTAGCAACAGCTCTAGCTCAGTTGTCGCCAACACATCCGCTTCCTGTTCCATTTGCTTATTCATCATAAACATATAGCCGTACGATACGATAATGATGGCGACAACTAAACTAAAAACAAATAATAACTGCTTACGAATTGATGAAAACAAAAATTTCCCCATAATGTCACTCCCTACCGTTCTTTCTGCGTATGTTATTTAATTGATTACCCGGTAGTATGTCATTTAAACATATTCTACTAAACAAAAGAAGTAAAAAAGAACTATTTATTGCAAACAAAATCATC
>JAXJTE010000138.1:0-4395 GCA_036309765.1 Caryophanon sp.
AAATAACGGCTTAATGAATGCCATCGTGGACCGCAATGAAACGGCATATATTTTAACGACAAGCGGCGAGGCAATCGTGCAAATCAACAACGCAGCCCCCGTCTATCCGCGAATGAACGCGGCGTTTATTGAAGCGGACAATGCGTACATTTTCAATACGCCTGTGCAAATTGGGCTGTTTCAAGGGGTGCTGCAAGTCATTCACCCGCTCGATGCGTTTACCGAGCTGATGCGTTATATTTTCGTGGCGATGCTTATTGCGGGCTTTGCGGCATTATTATTGTCGGCGCTCGTCGGGTATCAGCTTGCGAACTATTTCATGCGTCCCATTGAGGCACTTAGCCAGGAGATGAAGCGCGTGAAGGAGCATGGTTTTACAGAGCGCACGCACGTATCGTATGCGACAAACGATGAAATTGGCACGCTGTTAAACGTATATGATGCGATGATGGAGCAGCTAGAGAAGTCGTTTGAGCAGCAAAAGCGTTTCGTGTCGGATGCATCTCATGAGCTGCGCACGCCGATTCAAGCGCTCGAGGGGCATTTATCGCTTATTCAGCGCTGGGGCAAGCATGACGAGGCGGTGTTAGAGGAATCGATTGAAACGTCATTGACTGAAACGCGGCGCATGAAGCGAATGATTGAGGAATTGCTTCAACTAGCACGACGCGAACGACTAGACGGGGGGCATGCAAACGTGTATGATGTCGTCGAGGCAGTCGCACTACAAATGCAATATGTTGCACCGCAGTTGACGCTCCACAATCAGGCGAAGCAAGATGTGCAGGTGAACGTGCCTGATAGCGTATTGCATCACATCATAAAAAATATTGTCGAAAACGCTGTAAAGTATAGCGACGAGCAACCGATTGTATATGTGCGTACAATAATAAATGAGCGCTGTCGCATTGAGATTGAAGATAACGGACAAGGCATGGACGCGCAGCACTTGCCTCATGTGTTTGATCGCTTTTATCGCATCGACGCAGCACGCACGCGACAAACGGATGGCACGGGCTTAGGATTAGCCATTGTCAAAGCACTTGTTGAAAGCTATAATGGCGATGTATTTGTAAAGTCTGTCATTGGCGTTGGCACCGTTTTCATTGTTGAATTTGACTTGTTTCATGTCGAAAAAACACTCAATTAAAACGACTTCTACGCTCTCGAGAAAAAAATTGCTAATTTTAATGAAAAGTATTGTATTTTTTGTGAAGAGTAGTAAGATTGAAAAGGAAAAAATGTTCTTATATATTATCAGGCAAACGCTTATAAATACAATGTAAGCGTGGTAATATTGTAAGTGATTCATTGATAATACAAAAATTAATGGACTGCCTACTGATAGGCAAAATTTGGAGGTTATTTTCATGTCGAACAATGTAACGCCTGCAGGAATTTGGTCAGCATTCTCGGGTCCAAACCTTGGATATGTGCTTGAACAGTATGATGTATACGTTCAATCACCAGAAGAAGTATCAGACAAAGAGCTTGTCGCTTTATTTGAACAATTTGGTGCACCAACTGTTGAGGGAGTAGCTGCTGCTGAAGTAACAAGCGCAGGTGCAACAGTTGCACAAGCAGATTTCAAAAAAATCTTAGGTGCTGCACAATTAGCTGAAGCGATTCGTCAACACGGTCACTTAGCAGCGGATCTTTACCCATTAAAAGACCGTCAATTAGATTCTTCTCGCATCGAAGAAAGTGCATATGGCTTATCTGCTGCTGATTTAGCAAGCATGCCTGCATCAATGTTCTTTGAGCAAGTACCAGCTGGCGTAACAAATGGTAAAGAAGCAATCGATTACTTAAAATCAATTTACGTAGGGAAAATTGGTTTTGAATACGGTCACGTTACAAACAAAGAAGAAAAAGCTTGGATCAAAGCACAAGTAGAAGGCGGCGCTGTACAAACAAAGCTTTCTGCTGATGAGAAAAAAGCAGTTCTTGAGCGTTTAACACGCATCGAAGGCTTCGAAAAATTCATCCACAAAACATTCGTAGGTCAAAAACGTTTCTCTGGAGAAGGTTTAGACACACAAATCATTTTATTCGATGAAATTTTAAAAGCTTCTGAAACAGCAAAAGTTGAAAATGTACGCATCGGTATGGCGCACCGTGGTCGTTTAAACGTATTAACTCACGTATTAAACAAACCATATGCAATGATGTTTGCAGATTTCGCACACGTAACGAATGATTACTTCTTACCTGAAGACGGTCGTTTATCTATTACAAAAGGCTGGACAGGCGACGTGAAATACCACATGGGTGCATCTTACAACCGTGAATCAGGTATGAACGTATCACTTGCATACAACCCATCTCACTTAGAAGTGGGCGCACCAGTTGTAATGGGGCAAACACGTGCGGCACAAGATAACCGTGCAAAAACAGGGGCAGTTGATTTTGATGCATTAAAAGCATTAGGTATTATCGTGCACGGTGACGCAGCATTCCCAGGTCAAGGGATTGTAACAGAAACATTAAACTTTGCGAAAACAGAAGGCTTCTCTAACGGCGGAACAATTCACTTAATCGCAAACAACATGATCGGTTTCACAACAGAGCATTACGATTCACGCTCTTCTAAATACTCTTCTGACGCAGCAAAAGGCTATGAAGTACCAGTTGTACACGTAAACGCTGATTCTCCAGAAGACGTAGTAGCGGTTGGTCGCTTTGCAGTGGCATACCGTCAAACGTTCCAAAAAGACATCGTAATCGATTTAATCGGTTACCGTCGCTACGGTCACAATGAAACAGATGACCCAACAGTAACAAATCCAGATACGTACAAATTAGTAGCGAAGCACGAAACAATCCGTAAATTATACGGTGCTGAACTTGCGGCTGCTGGAATCGTATCAAACGAAGAAGTAGAAAAATTAGACAAAGACATTTATGCAGAGCTACAAGCTGCTTACGACCACGTTAAAGAGGTTGGTAAAACAGACGAGCACAAGCATGTTGAAATGCCTGAAGCGCTAAAAGTAGACTTCCCTGAAATCGACACGACAGTTGATGCAGAGCGTTTAGTAAAAATCAACAACGAATTATTACAATTCAAAGACGGCTTCGAGCCACAAAACAAGCTTGGTAAAATTTTAGCAAAACGTGTAGAAGCATACGAAACAGCGAAAATCGACTGGGGTCATGCAGAAACATTAGCGTTTGCAACAATTATCCAAGACGGTAAAGCAGTGCGCTTCACTGGTCAAGATGCACAACGTGGTACGTTCTCACAACGTCACTTAGTGTTACATGACAAAAACAACGGTGCTTTATACACGCCATTACACAATATCGAAGGCGCGAAAGCAACATTCACAGTACACAACTCACCACTTACTGAGGCTGGTGTTGTTGGTTACGAGTACGGTTACTCTTTAGAAACTGAAGATACGTTAAGCATTTGGGAAGCACAATTCGGTGACTTCGCGAACATGGCACAAGTAATGTTCGATAACTTCATTTCTGGCGCTCGCTCTAAGTGGGGTCAAAAATCAGGTTTCGTTATTCTTTTACCACATGGTTACGAAGGTCAAGGCCCAGAACACTCTTCAAGCCGCATCGAGCGTTTCTTACAAATGTCAGCTGAAAATAACTGGTTCGTAGCAAACTGTTCAAACGCAGGTAACTACTACCACTTATTACGTCGTCAAGCGGCTATGCTTGGCACTGAAGGCGTTCGTCCATTAGTAGTAGCTTCTCCAAAATATTTATTACGTCACCCACTTGCAGCAGCATCAGCTGAGCAATTAACGACTGGTAAGTTTGAAGAAGTAATTGAGCAACCAGGCTTAGGTCAAAACACAGCAGCAGTAGAAAAAGTATTACTTGGTACTGGTAAAGTGACAATTGACTTAGCTGACCGCGTGAAAGACGGAGAAGGGTTCGATCACTTACACATCGTACGTGTAGAGCAATTATATCCATTCCCAGCGCAACAAATTTCAGACATTATTGCACGCTACCCGAACGTAAAAGAAATCGCTTGGGTACAAGAAGAGCCGAAAAACCAAGGTCCTTGGAATTACGCGCTTGAGCAATTACTAGACGTAGCAGCAGGTAAGAAATTATCATACGTTGGTCGTCCAGCAATGTCTTCTACTTCTGAAGGTGACGCAGATGCTCATAAAGAAGCACAAGCGAAACTTATTGCAGAAGCTGTAGCAAAGTAATAAGATAACTATAATGTGAGAGGCACAACAACCTCTCACATATTTAACAGATAATGGTTTGTTTTATAAACGAGGAGGAAATGATCGTGGCAGAAATTAAAATCCCTGAATTAGCAGAATCTATTACAGAAGGTACAATTGCCCAGTGGGTGAAAAAAGTTGGTGACCGCGTTGAAAAAGGCGAGTTCATCATGGAACTAGAAACAGATAA
>JAXJTE010000139.1:0-30454 GCA_036309765.1 Caryophanon sp.
GGCGAGACTCCTTGGGGAATAGCTCGTGACTCAAGACCCCGTAAGCCGCGACGCAGGAGCGGTGCGGAGGCTTGAGCCGAGCCCCAGGAAAGCGAGCCGCAATCAGTTCACTGCTCATTTATCAGCTAATCAACACGCTTGTAGATTTTTATCGTTTAGAAACTGCTCTTATAAAATTCTTCGTTACCTAGTCTTCTTTTTTAAACAGCTTGCCTGGCCAGTATGCCCAACGTCCAAGCACGACTGTGATGGCTGGTACAAGTAATGGTCGCACGATAAACGTATCAAGTAATACGCCGATTGCTGTTACGACACCGAATTGTACTAATAGCTGAATTGGTAACGTCGCAAGCACTGCGAACGTTCCGGCTAAAATTAAACCAGCTGACGTGATTACCGCGCCTGTTTGAGCAACGCCGGCAACGATTGAATCTTTCAATGAAGCACCTGATTTACGTGCTTTCCAAATGTCTGAAATCATGAAAATGTTGTAGTCGTTACCGAGTGCGATAATGAATACGAACGAGTACAGTGGAATCGAGCTGGCGATTGCATCTGCCCCGAAGAAGTTGTGTAAAATTAACCAACCTGCGCCAAGTGCGGCGAAGAATGAAATCACAACTGTCACCATTAGCTGTAACGTCGTAAAGAACGCACGTAAATACACAAGTAAAATGAGTGCGATAATGACGATCATAACTGGCTGGATTACCGATTCGTCACGCATTTGTACGTCGGCTGTATCGACTTGGTTCGCCGTTTCGCCGCCTACCCAGAATGCGTCTTCTGCGTTGTCGATGCCTTCATCTTCAAGCATCGCTGGCAGTTTTTCACGCAAGTTGCGCACGTCGTCCATTGCGTCTTGATTGTACGGATTTTTATTTAAATCTAGTTCATACAGCTGTAAGTTAGAATCCACTTCACTTACACGCATTTCCTTCACAATTTCTACGTACGATAAATCTTCTAACGCTCGTGTAATATCTACGTTGCGCTCACCGTCTGTATCAACAAGCACTTGCACTGGAGCAAGCTCGCCTGGTGTGAAGTTTTCTTCAATGATCGCAAAACCTTCACGCGATTGAATATCCTCTGGGAACGAAGATAATAAGTCGTAGCTGTATTTAATTTGCGTTGAATAAAATGCAAGTACGATTAACACAATACCTGTCGTTAAAATAACAAGCCACGGTCTGTTCGTCGCAAATCGACCAATTTTACGCATGAAGCGGTGGTTTTCTTTGCGTGCTTTTACCGGCTTATTTTTCTTCTCTGCATGTGCGATTGCGCCTGCTTCTGTGCGCGGTACGACCGGCCAAAATGCGAAGCGACCCATTAATGATAACAATGCTGGTAACACGGTTAATACCGCAATACCCATTATAATTACCGCAAAGCTAAACGGTACGGCGAAGCGCTGGAATGCTCCGTAATCTGCTAGCGCTAATGTTGCTAAACCGACCATTACTGTCGCGGCACTCATGAAAATCGCACCTGACGATTGTACGAATGCTTTACTTAATGCGACAAATTTATTTTCTTCCTCTAATAAAATGTCACGGTAGCGCGTAATGAGGAATAAACAATAGTCTGTTCCTGCACCAAATAATAGTACGAGCATGATCGCAATTGCCTGCGCGTCCTTCGTAATCCACCCTTGCTCAACGAATGCGCCAAGTGCTGGGCTAATGACTAAGTACGCAATCCCAACAACGATAATTGGTACGACTGCTAAAATTGGTGAACGGTAAATAACGAGTAATAACACTAAAATTAAAATTACCGTCGCTGCCATTAACTTAAAGTCTGCTGATTTGAATAAATCTGTCGCATCGACTGAAATGCCGACTGGACCTGAGAAGCGGGCTGTTAATTCATTGCTGTTTGTGCTCTCTTCAAATGCATTATCACCTGTAATGCTCTCTACTTCCTCAGCGATGACCGCTAAGTTTTCTTTCAATGTTTCCGTATTCGTATCTGAATCGAAGAAAATTGGTGTTACAAGTGACGTTCGGTTTTCAGATACACCGTCATACATTACTTGTAGCGGCATGCGATGATACGGAGGCAACGTCGATTGTCCATCTAACGGATTTTGCTCTAAGTTTGCATAAAGCGTTTGAATATCCTTTAAATGCTGTGGCGTTAAGCCGTAATCTTTTTGCCATACAATTAATAGTGGAATGCCCGAATCGCTCGGGAACTTTTCAGCAATGAGCTCGCTCGCTTGTCGTGCCTCTGAATATTCTGGTAAGTCGTCGCCTGTTTGGTTTTCCATGCCGTTTACTTGCGGGAATAAAATAGTGAGAATAACGATTGCAATGAGCCATAAGCTAAGAACAACCCAACGAGATTTTTTACCTGACACACTTTCACTAAACTTTTGTAACGGTTTACTCACGTTTTTCACTCCTTACATCGTTCAAATTGACGTTGCTGGGTTCATCTTGATCGCCGCAACGTTTGACGATTTTTCATCTTGTGGCTGACCTGTATACAGCTCATACGGTGGCAATGGCTGCACATCATATGGCGTTTGCTTGTCGCGCTTTAAAATTAAGTTTGCAGTAATACGCGCTGATTCGATAATGATTGGTAAGCCGCTTCCCGGATGTGTACCACCACCAACTAAGTAGCAATGGTCTAGCTCCTCAAACTTGTTGTTCGGACGGAATGCCATCATTTGGCGCAGCTGATGCCCTAAATTGAAGATCGCACCTTTGTACACTTCGTAATCAACTTCAAAATCCGCCGGCGTAATCATATGCGCTTCCTCGATATAGTCGTTAATGTCGTCAATGCCAAGTTTCTCGCTCACTAATCCAAGCAGCATGTCACGGTATTCGTCGCGGCAGCTCTCCCAATCGATGTTGCTGAAATTGTTCGGCACTGGCGCTAATACGTATAACGTTGACTTGCCTTCTGGTGCCAGCGTTGGATCACTCACACACGCATTTTGAATGTAAATCGAAGGGTCCTCTGATAATTCAAGCGTATTCGTAATTTCCGCGACGTTTTTACGGTAATCTTCCGCAAACCAAATTGTATGATGCGGCAAATCAAACTTTTTGTTCACCCCTAAATACAATAGCACGCCTGAGCAAGAATACGATTTTTTCGCAAGCTTTTCTGGTGAATATTTTTTCAACAAGCCTGGTTCGACAAGTTTGGTCATAACGCTTGCAAAATCACCGTTAATGACTACATCGTCCGCGTATACAACTTCACCGCTTTCTAGCTCGACACCTTTTACGACGCGACCTTCTGTTACGATGCGCTTTACACCGTTGCCCGTCTTAATGACCGCGCCTTCCTCCTCAGCCACTTTTGCCATCGCTTTTGTGAGCTGATTTAAGCCACCCTCTATATGATACACCCCATACGCATGTTCAATGTAAGACAAAATTGAAAACGCGCCCGGACTTTCCCACGGTGACATCCCTAAATATTTCGATTGGAACGTAAATGCTAAACGCAGCTCCTCTTCTTTAAAGAACTTGCCGAGCGTATCCATTAACGAATTGCCAATTTCTAATTCCTTTAATGCCTTCATCGCTTTTGGCGTCATTAAGCTACGGTAGCCTGTCATGTCGCTTTGTAAAAGTGGTGCAAGCGTCTCTAATTTTTTATGCGTTTCTAGTAAATAGCGCTCGTAGCTACCGTAGTTACCTGGGAACAGCTCGTTAATTTGGCGAATCATTTCCTCAGGATTGCGTGTAATTTTAATGCGCTTATCTTTATACACAAGCTCATACATCGGATCTAAATCCATTAGCTTTACGTAATCGTGAATGTTGCGTCCTGTTAGCGCAAACATCTCCTCTGCTAAATATGTCATGTTTAAAAATGTTGGACCTACATCAAAGCGGTAATCACCTAATTGTAAATGACTCGTTCTACCACCGATGAACGATTGTTTCTCATAAACGTGTACATCATAACCTTTGTGTGCTAATAACATCGATGCCGCTAACCCACCTGGCCCTGCTCCAATTACAATAATTTTCTTTGACATTTTGTAGCCTCCCATGCAAAATAGACTTTGTACAAACATTATACTTACATTATACAAACTTTAGCAAGCATTAAAAAAACAATTTTTGTAAACCTTGTTACCCAAAGCGATAGAAACCGCACGAAATCAACAGATTCACGCCATTTATAAATGTGGAATCTATCGCCGAAAACAAAAACATATTTCCTTATTCCCCAAAACATTGTACATTAGACACTATCAACTTTATGTAAAGGAGTGCAGCCATGAAAGAACATACAAGCCCGTCTTACTCCATTCAACAAGTAGCTGAAATGACTGGTTTATCGAAACAATTAATTCGTAAATGGGAAGATCGCTACGGCATCGTTACACCGAAGCGGTTAGATAACGGTTATCGTGTGTATACCAATAAAGAGGTTGCTTTGCTCACAAACGTTTTAAAGCTTACGAAAGAGGGCTACAACGTAAAGCAAGCTGCGGAAATGATGAAGCAGTCAGGAGAAGCACCGATTTTAAAAAGTCCACAAAATGATGTGCATAAAGCGTACATTGCTGAAACGATTCAAAAACTCATTCGTGCAGGAACAGCTGCGGATGATACACAAATGCTGCATACGCTACAGCAAGCCCATCATACGCTCGGCGTGAAACGTACCGTCGATCATGTCATCGTGCCATTTTTATATGAGGTCGGTGAATTGTGGTGTGCAGGTATCTGGGGCGAATTTCAAGAAGCATTATCGAGCTTAGTCATTCGCGATTACTTGGCCTATTTACGTCGCCAATTATTTTTGCCATCGAATGCGACGCTCATTTTAGGAAGTTGTCTGCCGAACGAGCGACATGAAATCCCAATGCAATTATTATTGCTACAAAGTATGTTCCTTGGTTATCGCACAATGATGCTTGGCCCATCACCTGCACCAAATGCTATTCAATGTGCTGTTGAACAGCTAAAGCCAAAGCACATGTTACTTTCTGCATTAACAGAGCTGCCATTTCAAGACCAATACGCGATGATTGATGCGCTCGATGCGTTCGCCGCAAAGCACAAAAGCACGACGTTTTATTTAGGTGGCCCAGGTGCATTGAAGCTTCAAAAACAACATCCACTAAAACATATTCAAATTGTCTCTCGCATCGAAGACGTGTTTAAAACGAGTTCATCGTAAAAGATGAACTCGTTTTTTTACATTTCATAAATTAAAAATCGCTCGTTTTCGTTATTTTTATATAACGTCGGAATATGAATTTCCTCGACGAACGTAAATGGCGTTTGTTCCATGTACTCGACATAATCATGTGACGGGTAGTAAAAAATAATCGTTAGCTTGCGCGGTGCTTGCTCATACGAAGCTAACACATTATCCAAAAACTTCATGAAAATTTGCACTGAAAACGGATTGAAGAAAAAGAATACGTCGTCCGTATCGGCAATGTCATATGCTTGTGCATAGTGTTGTACAAACTGTATAAGCTGCGCCTTGCCGCCAACTTTTCGTAAGTACGCTTCCTTATTCGCGTTCGCCTCGTCGATGTACTGCTCTTTCATATCAATGCCTGTTACACGTATGTGAAAGCGGTCGTACACATATAATGGCACACGTCCTTTGCCACAGCCAATATCGACGAACACTCGCCCTGCAATCGAAAGGCGGTCAAATAGCACGTCCAATCCTTCATACGGCGTCGGTTCATAGCGGTGATAATGCGCCATTTGTGGAAATCCGTACTGATTGCCGACTGTGTCAATGCCAAGCGCTGCGTCTCGCTGTTCATCTGACATAAAAATCACTCCTTTTTTCTCGCACTATCGTAGCACAAAAACGACCATTCGACGTCGCAACATCAAATGGTCGTTTACTCATTGTTTTTTCAAACGATTCGGCGTAAAAAAGAACTTGCCATTTTGACGATAAATGTCAGCGTCAATTTCAAAAATCGATTCGAACATTTCCTTGCACATAACGCATTGTGGAATGCCATCGTAATGCACTTCGCCGCGCTTTAGTACGATGAGCCGGTCGCTATATTGGGCTGCTTGATTAATGTCGTGCAGCACCATTACAACGGTCATGCCGAACTTTTCATTTAGCTCATGCACAAGCTCCATCACTTCTAGTTGATGCGAAATGTCTAAATACGTCGTAGGCTCGTCTAGTAGCAACACTTTCGGGCGCTGTGCAATGGCCATCGCAATCCATGCACGTTGACGCTCCCCACCAGACATCGCCGGTAGCACGCGCCCTGCCATTTCAGTTAAACCTGTCACTTCAAGCGCCCAATCAATAATGTCTTCATCTTCTGCTGAAAGACGACCGGAGCGCTTTTTATGCGGATAACGACCGAACTCTACTAATTCACGTACGGTTAAATCTAGCTGATGGTCATTCATTTGTGGCAACATCGCAAGCTTTTTCGCCACGTCCTCTGTTTTCATCTTCACGATTTCTTCCCCGTCGAGCAGCACTACCCCTTCGTCTGGTGAAATGAGCCGCGCAACAACACGCAGCAGCGTCGATTTCCCCGAGCCGTTCGGACCAATTAAGCTCACAATTTCACCTGGCTGAATGTTAATGTCAATGTTATTTAATTTAAATGCTGCGCTTCGTTCAAACGATAATTGACTAGTTTGTAGCAAATGAACCACTCTTTCTGTAAATTAAGTATAAGAAATATGGACCGCCAATAAGTGCGAGCAAAATGCCAACTGGTAGCTCGGTCGGATTAAATAAGCTGCGTGCAAGCGTATCGGCAAACACGACGAGCAGCCCACCACCGAATGCAGATGCCGGTAATAAATAGCGATAATCGCCACCGATCATTAATCGCAAAATATGCGGCACAACTAGCCCGACAAATCCAACTAACCCCGCAACACTTACCGCAATGCCTGCTAGTAACGCACTCAATAAAATTAAATAAAAGCGACTGCGCTCGACGCGGTGACCGAGTAACTTCGCCATTTCATCACCGAGCGACAGTACACGAATATGCTTAATCGAAAATAATGATAGTACAAGTGCAACTAACGCATATATCACAATCATTTCTACCTGCGCCCAGCCAACACCTGCAATCCCACCAGACAGCCACGGCAGCACCGATTGCACACGGTCTGAATAAATAATCATCAGTGCATTCGTAATTGCGCCCATTAATGCATTAATCGCAACGCCGACAAGTACGATGCGCATTGGCGATGCACCACCCTTTTTCCATGACAGCGTGTAGACGACAATCGCCGTAAGAAACGCCCCTAAAAACGCAGCAATTGGCAGTAATGAAAGCATCGCAGGAAAGACGACCATTACGGTAATTGCCATGACACCAGCACCCGATGTGACACCAATAATGCCTGGATCAGCGAGCGGGTTTTTCATGACACCTTGTAAAATCGCGCCGGCAACACCTAAGCACATACCGACGATGATGCCAATAATGACGCGCGGGAATCTTAGCTCCCAAACGATGCGATGCTCTAGCGTATCCTCACCACTCGTAATACCGTTAACAATTTCGCTAAAGGAAAAAGAAACTTGTCCAATCATTAAACTTAAAAGCCCCATAACAACCATTAGAATCGGCAGCGTAATGAGTACGCGACGACGCTTTTTTTGTAATGGGTGCTTCACTTTTTCTTTCACTGTAGAAGGTTCTATCGTATTCATGTTGTACACCTTTTCATTTATAAAAGTATTTTCCTCGTGTAACATTTACTAATATAATCCCAATAATATCGATAATGATTCTCATTGTCAATGCACTTTTCATCACTCAACTCATTTTTTGACACAGCTGTCGTATTTAGTTGACGAAACCGCGTCATTAAATTTATAGTAAAATGAGTAATACATATTCCAACAAAAAGGGGCATACGTTAATGATCGTTGTAACGAACCGCATCGAAGTGAAAACAGGCTTCGGCAAAAAAATGGCACCAAACTTTGCACGTCCGACTGGCTTAGATAAATTCAAAGGCTTCGTGAAAGTGGAAGTATTAGTCGCAGAAAACGAACAGTCTGACGAAATGAGCGTCAACATGTTTTGGGAGTCGTTAGAAGATTTCCAAGTATGGCGCAACTCAGATGAATTTAAAGCAGCACATAAGCGCGATGATAAAAAAGAAGGGCAAGGTCATCCACACACAAGCAAGGAAGACAGCCCGATTATCGGCAGCAAGCTGGTCATCGCTGAAGTAGCCGCAACATTACAATATTAATTACGCAATCGATTGGCGAGGGCATGTAGGAGGCTTTGTACTTTTGCATTGCAGCTCGCCTTTTTTCTACATAGCGAAAGTTTGAAAACACACTGAAAAATACTGTATACTTTCAATGACCATACGATGAAGCAAAATTGGAGGTGACTACATTGGGACAGAGAAATTAAAAATTGGTGAACTTGCAGCCAAAACAGGTATTACGAAACGTACAATTGATTACTACACAACACTAGGCTTATTAAAAGCAGAGCGCTCTTCATCCAACTATCGTTATTACCATGTAGACGCTATTGAAGATTTACACTACATCGAGAAACGGAAAATAGAAGGCTTAAGCTTAGAAGATATTCGCAAAGAATTAATTGAACGAAATGCCGAGGCACTAGACGTACAAGAAATTCGCTTAAAAATGCTTGATTTAGAACAAGACGTATCCAAGTTAATTGCAACGCTTGATGACGATCAGCATTCGACGCAAACAATTAAAAAAAATATTACGCAAGAGAGTTTAGCGCTCATTAAATCGCTTGCGCTACTTTTACATTAACCCAGGAGGTGAAAGTCTTACGTTTTTACGTGAGACCTTTGAGTGACCATAGTCAACTTGTCTATTTTTACAGTTTTAATTGCATTAACCGCGTTCTTCGTGGCAACTGAGTTTGCCATCGTCAAAGTACGCCAGTCACGAATCGACCAGCTCGTAGCAGAAGGAAAAGCTGGCTCACTTGCCGCAAAACAAGTAACAACGCATTTAGATGAATATTTATCTGCGTGCCAATTAGGAATTACTGTTACCGCGTTAGGAATTGGTATGGTTGGTGAATCGACGTTTGAGTTTATTTTGCACCCACTCTTTACAGGCATCGGTGTAGGTGAAGAATACATTCACTTCTTCACAATTGCCGCAGCGTTTGCCATTGCGACATTTTTACACGTTGTTATCGGTGAGCTTGCGCCAAAAACGATTGCCATTCAAAAAGCAGAGGCTGTTACGCTTATGTTTGCGAAGCCGATTCAAATTTTTTACCGCATTTTATATCCGTTCATTTGGGCTCTAAACGGCTCGGCGCGTCTTTTATTAAAGCTAATTGGCATGAAGCCTGCGTCAGAACACGAGCTATCTCATACAGAGGAAGAGCTGCGTTTACTATTAACAGAGAGCTTCAAATCAGGTGAGATTAACAAAAATGAATTAAAATATGTAAACAATGTATTTGAGTTTGACGACAAAATCGCACGAGAAATTATGGTGCCGCGTACAGAAATCGTCGCGTTTGAGCGCAACACACCGCTTGAAGATGTCATCACAACGATTTCGCGCGAGCAATATACGCGCTACCCAATTTATAACGGTGACCGTGATAATATTTTAGGCTTTTTAAACATCAAAGAATTTTTAACACAAGGTATGACGAACAAAGTAACAGCGGAGAACTTCGCGCTTGATAACTTCTTAAACCCTGTAATTAATACAATTGAATCAACACCGATTCATGACTTGCTTGCCAAAATGCAACGCGAGCGTACACACATCGCCATTTTGCTAGATGAATATGGTGGGACGAGCGGTATGGTAACGGTTGAGGATATTTTAGAGGAGCTTGTTGGGGAAATTCGTGACGAGTTTGATGAAGATGAGATGCCAGACATTCGCAAAGTGCGTGACAACCACTATATTGTCGATGCGAAGCTGTTAATTGATGATGTCAGCGCATTGCTTGGTGTCGAATTAGAAGCAGGTGATGTCGACACAATTGCTGGCTGGTACTTAACACAAAATACAGATTTAGATTCGAACTTACTTGTACGTTTTGAAGGCTATGAGTTCACTGTCTATGCAAAAGAAGGGCATCAGTTACACTACATCGAAATTAAAAAAGCGATGCCAACGTCAACACCAACAATGATGCAGGCGTAATCAAACAAAAAAATGCTAGAAGAAGCGGCGACGTTTCTTCTAGCATTTTTTCTTTTGGGAGAGAGTATGAAAAATTTCGCACTCCCCTTTTAATCACTCTGCGTTCGGGTAAATCATCGTCGCAGGGTCTACATATTCATCGTACTGTGCCTCTGTTAAATAGCCTGTCGCAAGTGCCGCTTCTTTTAACGTCGTGCCTTCCTTATGCGCCTTTTTCGCAATTTCCGCCGCTTTTTCGTAGCCGATATACGGATTTAATGCCGTTACAAGCATTAATGAATTGTTTAAGTTGGCATCTAATACTTCTTTGTTTGGCTCGATACCGATTGCACAGTTGTCATTGAAGCTTTCCATCGCATCTGCAAGTAAGCGAGCGGATTGTAAGAAGTTGTAGATAATAACTGGCTTAAAGACGTTTAACTCAAAGTTTCCTTGAGAAGCCGCAAAGCCAATTGTTGCGTCGTTACCAAACACTTGGCAAGCAACCATCGTTAACGCCTCTGATTGTGTTGGGTTTACTTTACCTGGCATAATTGATGAACCCGGCTCGTTTTCTGGAATCGTAATTTCGCCAATACCAGAACGTGGACCTGATGCTAACCAGCGTACGTCGTTGGCAATTTTCATTAAGTCAGCTGCTAGCGCTTTTAATGCACCGTGCGCCGTCGTAATTTCGTCATGAGATGTTAAAGCATGGAACTTGTTTTCAGCTGATGTAAATGTTTTGCCTGTGTACACTGAAATTTCCTCTGCGACCATATCACCGAATTTCGGGTGTGCGTTGATGCCCGTACCTACTGCTGTACCGCCAATCGCTAGCTCCTTCATAAACTCGTTCGTCACTTCAATCATTTTTTCAGACTTCACAAGCATGTGCGTCCAGCCCGAGATTTCTTGACCTAACGTAATTGGTGTTGCATCTTGTAAATGCGTACGACCGATTTTAATGATGTCTTTGAATGCTTCTTGCTTTTGTGTGAACGTTGCTTTTAACACATTTAACTTTGGTACTAATAATTCTTCTACTGCTAACACAGCGGCTACGTGTAGTGCTGTTGGGAATGTATCGTTTGAGCTTTGAGACATGTTCACATCGTCATTCGGATGCACATTTTCGTCAGAGCCTTGTTCTGCTAAAAGTTGGTTTGCACGGAACGATAATACTTCGTTGACATTCATATTCGACTGCGTGCCTGAACCTGTTTGCCATACGACTAATGGGAATTGCTCATCAAGTTTCCCCGCAAGCACTTCGTCTGCTGCTGCAACGATCGCATCTTTTTTCGCATCCGATAGCTTACCTAATTTATTGTTCGCAATCGCGGCTGAACGTTTTAAAATGGCGAATGCATAAACGATTTCGATTGGCATTTTTTCCGTGCCGATTTTAAAATTTTGTAGGGAGCGCTGTGTTTGCGCCTTCCAAAGCTTGTGTGCTGGTACTTGAATTTCACCCATTGTGTCTTTTTCAATACGGAATTCCATGTGCATTTCTGCTACGAGTATGTCGTAACAGATTCACCTCGCCTTCGATAGTTTGTGTAGCAAAAAAGGCAACGCAGGCAAAATTATTTTCTGCTCTGTTTGCCTTTTTCGTTGAGATATTATTTAAACTGCAATGTGGATTAAGCCTTACAACGATAATGATAATCGTTTTCAATAAGCACGTCAACTACATAATTTTTCAACATATACGAAATAGCTGGCAATGCGTCAAAGTGCTATGATACGTATTGAGGTGATTTTTTATGGGCTACAAATATTACGTTCAGACTGCTCATACGACTGCGGGCATTACGTTAAAAGATGCCGCATTTCCTGAGAGCTACAACATGGCACTACATAGCTGTCATGACCAATCGGCAATTATCCATAACAGACAGCAGCTCGCAGAAGCATTAAATGTAGATTTCGCAGCGTTCGTTTGTGCAGAACAAACGCATAGTGCGAACTTCCACCGCGTCACAGCACAAGACATCGGAAAAGGGACGACGACGATGAACAATGCGATTGGCAACACAGACGGCTTGTACACGTTCGAAAAAAACGTCGTGCTTTGTAGCTTCTCGGCGGATTGCGTGCCTGTATTTATTTACGACGAAACGCGCGGCTTAGTCGGTGCAATTCATTCTGGCTGGCAAGGTACGGTGAAGGAAATTACGAAAAAAATGCTCGACCATTTAATCGCGCACGAGCAGCTCAACCCGCAAAACATTCGCGTACAGATTGGCATGGCGCTTAGCCAAACACGCTTTGAGGTGGACCGCGACGTGTACGAAAAATTTGCAGCACTCGGCTACGCGGATGACTTCATGTATGTGAATGAGGCGACGAGCAAATATCATATCGACAATCAGTTGACTGTGAAACGACAATGCATACTTGCCGGCTTGCGTGAAGAAAACATTGTGATTGACCGCACATGCACGTTCGATAGCGATGAAGGTTTTTCGTATCGACAAGACCGTCAAACGGGACGTCATTTAAGCTTTATTTATCAGCAATAACACGAAAAAAAGGGATACACGACAGCCATATTGACTGTCGTGTATCCCTTTTTACGGATGAAGTACATGCTCAATATCGCGGAAATGTATCGTGCAGTCGCGTCCGTGCTGCTTTGCGTAATATAGCGCACGGTCTGCACGGTTAATCATCATCGATTCCGTATCACCTGCGCGGTACGTCGACACACCGATGCTAATCGTTACGCGTGGCACATGCTCAAATGTATGTGTGCGTACAGCTTCGTTTACCGTGTTCGATACGACGACTGCTTGCTCTTTTGCCATATTCGGTAATAGCAAAATAAACTCCTCGCCACCGTATCTCGCCACGATGCCCTCTTCCCCGATATGCTGCTTCATGAGTGATGCAATTTCAATTAATACGTAGTCACCAACTTGATGCCCGTACGTATCGTTTACTTTTTTGAAAAAATCAATATCTAAAATGCACAGTGAAAACGCATCTTCGGTTTGCCCAGCTTCCTCAACTAGCTGCGCCAAGTAATGCTCAATGTAGCGACGGTTGAAAATGTTCGTCAGCTTATCGGTATTCGTAATCATAATAAGCTCTTGCTGCTTTTCTTCAATCTCTGCGTGCAGTTGCTGAAGCTGTGCAAGTGCGTGTGCCTGCTCTTCATTTACTTGCTCAAGCTTTTTAGCCATCGTGCGAATTTCCTGCTCATACTCAATGCGCTTCGTCATCGACATAAGTACACACTCTACTTGTACATTTGTCTCAAGCTTTACCCAATGCGCATTGATCATGAGCGGAATTTGTGTGCCGTCGTGACGCTCAAAATGCAAAACAAACTCCTCTACTATGCCGTGTATATGCAACTGCGGATAAAAATATGAGTGGAAAATGAATTTATTCGCTATGGATAACAATTGCTCAATATGCCGCTCAATGATGCCTTCCCTTTCTCGCTGCAACAGCTGACAAAAAAACGGATTGGCGTACACAATGACACCAGCCTCATTCAAACGCAGCACGCTACAGGGCAATTGCTCATACATACACATATTCATCCTCCTCTCCTCATCTATCGCTGTTTTATATATGTGCTAGTAAATGCTCAATCGTTAACGATGGATGACTTAAATGTGGATAATGCCCGCGCACATCTAACAGTACAAGCTTACTTCCTGCTAAATGCTCATGTAAATATTGCGACGCCTCCATTGGTACAATGAAATCATCCTTGCTTTGTAGCAGCACCGTTTTCACCGTGACGTCTTGTAAATGCGTACGCACATCTGCTGTAAATGTCACTTCCGCAAACTCACGCGCAATGGCCGCATCATTTTGTTTAAAAGCCGTTTCTACTACTTTAGCCGATTGTTTATCACTTGAAACGATTGGCGCTAAATGACTTGCCCAGCCGTTAAAATTCATCTCCATCATTTGGAATAGCACATCTAGCTCCTCTTGATTGAATCCACCTCTGTAGCCTTCATCATTTAAATAACATGCCGAAGAGCCAATCATAATGACTTTTTTAAACGCTTGTGGACGCTGAAGTGACGCAAGCATCCCGATGACACCGCTAATCGAATGCCCAACGAACGTCACTTGCTCAAGCTCATAATTATCGATAATATCAATTACATCTTGTACATAGCCATTTAACGTACGATAGCGCTCAGTTGAATATGCGCTATAATCAGAGTTCCCTGCACCAACATAATCAAATAATAGCACGCGGCATTGTGCCAAAATTGGCGGTAATACATATTGCCACGTTTGTTGATTGCTACCAAACCCGTGCGCAAACATGACGAGTTCGTTCCCTTCCCCTTGTATACACACGTTGTTTCGTTGTTGAATGTCCATGCAAGACCCCCTGTTTATTGGAAAATTTATTCATCTATCCTTATACAAAAGTATATAAAAAAATCCCAATAAACACGAGTAACATTTTCAAAACCACATTATTTTAACAATTCATCAATCCAGCGTTGTACTTTTAAGCCTTCTTCAAATGTTACGACATTCGTTTCGCTCGCACATGCATCAAGTAACGAAAATGCTTCACGCTCCAATGCAATTTCGACCTCTGCTGTTTGTGCCGTCGTCTCAAGCAATTGCCCCCAGTTGCGAATGATCATCGACTTATTCGTGCCGTACACCTTGTAGTCGATACGCTCCTGTTGTGCGATGCCTGCCACTCCGTTAATGAGCATTGGAATGCCGCTTGCTGTATGCATCAATGCGCTGACTGCGGTTTCACAAAATACTTCATTTGCTGGGTACTGTGTTGCGTGCGCATCAATTACGACGTCACCAAAAATGTGATGCGTCAGCTGCAAGTAATGAGGGAAAATTTCACGAATGAAGCCTCCTTGCTCACGCGTCGCAATCCAATTATTTTGCTGCCACGGACGCGGCCAAACTGGGAAATGTGTATGTAGCTCGATGCGTAAAATGTCACCAAGCTCTCCTGCTTGCACCGCTTTCTTTAAACGCGCGACGACTGGACTGTACATCATCGGAAAATGCATCGCCGTCGTCACATGCTTCGCTGCCTCGACCATCGCCTCTGCGTCCGCCGCATCGTGCGCAAGTGGCTTTTCACATAAAACATTGAAACCACGCTTTGCCGCTTCGCTCGCTAAGCTTGCATGACTAACTGGTGGTGTGCCAATATATACCCAATTTGGATTTGTCGCAAATAATGCGTCGAGTGAATCGACTGCTTGTACGTCGTATTTCGATGCCATTTGTTGCAAGCGCTCCGTATTCTCGTCAAAAATGGCGGTAATTGTGCTACCGTCGTGCTGAATAATTTGTTGAATGATGCGTTCTCCTACGATACCTGTGCCAATGATTGCGTATGTTGTTGTCATGATGTTCCTCCTATCAATGTTGCTTGCTGTAACTATACAACAACAAAAAAAGGATTGCCCGAAAATCGCTTTTCGGACAATCCTGTATATTATTTAAGCTTTAATGTTTTTTCAGCATCTTCTTTTACAGCTGTTAATAAATCTGTGTTTTCAACTAAAGAAATACCGTATGAAGGTACCATTTCTTTAATTTTGTCTTCCCAAGCAGGTAATTGCTCTGGGAAACATTTGCCGATAATGTCTAACATTACTTTAACAGCAGTAGATGCACCTGGAGAAGCACCTAATAATGCCGCTACAGAACCGTCTTGAGACGTGATTACTTCTGTACCGAATTGTAATGTACCTTTACCTGCTGGTGTATCTTTAATTACTTGTACACGTTGACCTGCAACAACGATATCCCAATCTTTTGCTTGTGCAGAAGGAATGAAATCACGTAATTCTTCAATGCGTTGGTCTTTGTTTAACATTAACTGTTGCACTAAGTATTTTGTTAAGCCCATTTCTTTTGCGCCACAAGATAACATTGTGAATAAGTTATTTGGCTTCACTGATGTTACTAAGTCCATGTTTGAACCAGTTTTTAAGAACTTCGGAGAGAAGCCTGCAAATGGTCCGAATAATAATGAACGCTTGCCATCGATGAAACGAGTATCTAAGTGAGGTACTGACATTGGAGGAGCTCCAACTGCTGCCTTACCGTATACTTTTGCAAAATGCTTGTTCACGATTTCTTCGTTTTTACATACTAAGAAGATACCTGATACAGGGAATCCACCGATTTGTTTTGATTCAGGAATCGCTGTTTGTTGTAATAAGTGTAAACTCTTACCACCAGCACCGATGAATACGAATTTCGCATTGTGGTATTCGATTTTACCTTCTGCTTCGTTTTTCACTTTTAATTCCCAACGACCATCGTTAGTGCGTGCAATGTTTTCTACAGAATGCTTGTAGTTTACAGATACACCGTTTGCTTGTAATTGGTCTGTTAATACGCGAGTTAATTCACCGAAGTTTACGTCCGTACCGCCATCGATTTTTGTCGCTGCGATTTTGTCGTTTGCTGGACGGTTTTCCATCATTAATGGCATCCATTCTTTTAATACTTCGTGATCTTCTGAGAACTCCATACCTTCGAATAATTTATATTCAGTTAACGCCGCAAAACGTTTCTTTAAGAACTCGATGTTATTTTCACCGCGTACCATACTCATATGTGGTAACGCTTGGATGAAATCGCTCGGCTGTTTAATTAAGCCTTTTTTCGTTAAGTAAGACCAAAATTGTAATGATAATTGGAATTGCTCGTTAATGTTGATTGCTTTTGAAACGTCTACTTGACCGTCTTTTTCAGGTGTGTAGTTTAATTCACATAACGCCGCGTGACCAGTACCAGCATTGTTCCACTCGTTTGAACTTTCTTCACCAGCTTTGTCTAGCTTTTCGAATACTTTAATGTTCCACTCAGGTGCTAATTCTTTTAACATTGTTCCTAATGTCGCACTCATAATACCTGCGCCGATTAAGATAACATCAGTTTGTTTTTGATTGCTCATGTTCTGACCATCCTCATAGTTATTATTTACTCAAAACAAGGTGGTACTCCCTCGATAACCGCCCTATTTTGGCTTTTTTCTATAAACGTAACGACGAAACTGCTCAATTACAATTATAAATCGCTCTGTTGCATATTATATAATAGTTAAACGCCTTTTGAAAGCGCTTGAAATTGAGATAAATTGGCGCCAATTACGCTGCTTAATTTATTCATTTCATATAAACATGTACAAAAAGTAAAACTAAAAAAGAATATGAAATAACACATCCTATAATCTTTTCAATTCTAAGTTTTTTTAGCGCCGTTTTCAATAAAGTTTTGAGAAATAACTGAATTTTCGAGTTTACAAAGAAAATATCGCACTCATTCAGCATTTAAAATCACAATTCCCTTAAAAAATGTTTATTTATTGTTTTTTAAGACAAAAATCCTTTGCTCACTCATTTATAGGTGCGCCGTACACATATGGCTGTAAAATGCCATAAACCGTCGCAATCGTCGGTACTGTAACGCCGTGCTTTTGTGCTAGTCGCAGCGCCCCACCGTGTAAATGCTCGGCTTCTAGCGGCAATCCTTTACGCATGTCTTGGTGCATCGAAGACGTCATGCTACCTTTAAATTTCTCTAAACGTGCCGCTTCTTTTTCTACTTCTTCCACCGTAAATGCCACGCCTTCTAATTGTGCAAGCTGAGCTACTTCACGCACGATTGTTTTTGCTACATGTAACGTCGCCTCGTGCTGCATGCTACTTGCTGGCTGCTGCGTCGTACTCGTAATGCCCGCAAACGCCGCAATGAGCATATATTTTTTCCACATGCCCTTTAAAATATCACCTTGTACAACGATGTCTGTATGCATGCGCTCACTCATCGTCGCAAGCTCATCAACAATTGACTGCTGCTCTGCTGCTAATGCGCCAATTTGAATGTTGCTGCCTTTACTCAAATGAATGACATGCCCTTGTTCATTTAGCGTAGCGATGATTGATGCGAAACCACCGATCACGCGATGTTCACCAAGTGCTTGCTGTAATAACGCAACATGCTCGATGCCGTTTAATAACGGTAGCACGTACGCATTTGTTTTGTTCGCAAGCTCGACAATTTGTGATAACGCATCTGTGAAATGATACCCTTTCACCGCGACGATGATGACGTTTGCTGTCATTACATCGTCCACATTTGTCGCCACTTGAATAGGCATCTGTACGTTTCCTTCTGGGCTTTCAATCGTTAAACCGCTTGCTAGCTGCGTGGCACGACGCTCGCGTACGAAAAACGTCACATTCGCCCCCGCTTCCGCAAAACGCCCACCGAAATACGCCCCAATCGCACCTGCACCATATACAATTATGTTCATCTATTCTCCCCCTTGTGTACATTGTTTCTCTCTACTCCTTAGCATATATGTTTTCTCATGAAGTCGCACTTGTTTCTATCGTAAATGTTTTCACAAAAAGTGTTTATTCACGTAACTTGCTCGCTTTTATGTTACAGTTTAAAAAAAAGGAAAAGAGAGTATACGATGATTGAAATTAAAACTTCTAAATTAAGCGACGGCGAATTTAACCGCGGCGTCTTTGCAAAGCAAGATATTAAAAAAGGCGAAATGATTCACCAAGCACCAGTAATCGCCTACCCGAACGAGCAGCACGAACATATTGAAAAAACATTATTAGAGGACTATGCATTTGAATATGGCATTCATCACTCTGCCATTTTACTAGGCTATGGTATGCTGTTTAACCATTCATACACGCCAAATGCGACGTATGACATTAACTTTGATAACCACACATTTGATTTCTTTGCATACACTGACATTAAAGCAGGCGAAGAAATTTTAATTAACTATAACGGTGAAGTCGATAACGAAGACCCACTTTGGTTTAATAAAGAAGACTAATTAAAAAGCTAAGGTGCGAAACACTCGCCCTTAGCTTTTTGTCATTTATCTACAGCATCCTCTTAATAAGCAGGTGCTTTTCCTCATCCACTGTTCGTCGTTGTATGCGCTCAAGCCGTCCGCGATTGTAACGCTGCGTCACGATAAACGGCACGTTCGCTAACAAAGCATACGCAACGTTCACCCAAGCCGCCCACGCTGGATTCCAAAGAAAAAATAGCGGCGCCGGCATTAGAAGCAACCAATGCGTCAGCTCGGCACGCTTCGTTTCTGCTGCAAACACGACTAAATCGCTGGCAGTCGTCCCATGCAAATGGCGTTTATCATAGCTTTTTTTCACGATTGACGAGCCATCGATTAAATGCTTTTTCCATTGCTTCACGTGAAACAATCGTTGCCAAAGCTCTCCGTGTTGCTCCCATTTATAAATGCGCAGCACGTCACCGTAAAAGAAACGAAGCGGCATAAAAAAGCAAAGCAATGAAAGTGCCATATGAAAAAATAGCCACGCTACCCCGTTTATAACAATGAGCGATACGATTTCCATTAACGACACCCCCTACACTTTAATTTTGCGGCCGCGCCACATAACGGAATGCAACACGTGCGTGCGGTATAGCGAGTACATAAAAATGCTCGTAAAAAACAACACGTACAGTGGATACGCCACTATAATAATCGGATGAAAATTACCCGCGCGTCTAACTAACACGTACATATGCACACCGTACGCGACATAGAGCGAGACACTCACGACAAATAACGGTGAGCCAATTGACAACGCGACTGCTACAACGACCATAATGACACCGAAAATCCACCCTTGAATGAGCGCCATTACAGCTCGGTGCGTCGATTGAGAAGCAGTCGCTAAATTTTTCGTCCATCCTTCAACGAGCTGCCCGATTCCTTCCTCATACATGCGCATATTGATGATGCCACGCCCGACATAGTTCGTCACGGCTAGCTTTTTAGCGATAAACACATCACTTAGCGCAAAGTCGTCCATAATCGATTCCTCTGCCGCCTCATGCCCACCTGTTTGTTCGTAGCTTTGTCTGTCGCACAAAATACACGGGCCAAATGAGCCTGCTGTTGACAAGCGCGACTGCCAAACGGTAAACACATTCATACCCGTTAGCACAATGACATTAAATATTGCTGACAAATTTTCGTAACGCTTCATAATACGGTGATGCGGTTGCACCGACAAAATACCTTTGCCGTGCTGCGCATAAAAGCTCGTCATCATACGCGACAAACTATGCTCACTTGCAAGCTGCACATCCGCATCTAAAAACAATAGCCAATCACCTGTTGCTTGCCTTGCTCCGTACGCGCACGCATTCGCTTTTCCAGGCGTCATACTGCCAACCATTTCACTCGTCACAACACGCGCACCGTACGACTTTGCTACAGCTGCCGTATCATCAGTCGAGCCATCATCAACCACGAGTACATCAAAGTCTCTCCATGTTTGCATCGCAAGTGATTGTAGAAGCGGTTCGATGCGTAGCGCTTCGTTTCGTGCAGGAATGATAATCGTCAATGTATGCGTAATCGCTCGCTTCGTAATAGGTGGCTCGTTCGTCTTCCAAAACATGAGTATGCCACATAGTAACCCGACAGAAGCTAACGTTAATACAATCGTTGCCATATGCTCCCCCCTTACTTACGCTGCGCGGCGATTTTGTCAGCAACTTGCTGCCCACTTAGCGTCACCATTGGCATGCCACCACCTGGATTCACCGTGCCGCCAACGAAGAACAGGTTGTCGTAAAGCTCGCTTTGTTTTTTATGTTTGAAGCCTTTATTTTTCTTCTTATCTGATACGGTGCCGTAAATTGCGCCGCGGTCTGAGCTGTATGTACGTTGTATGTCGTGCGGCGTCCACATATCTTTCGTCACAATATGCTGGCGCAAATCCGTTAGCCCAAGTCGCTCTAACTTATCGAGTACGATTTCGCCAAACTGCTCGTATTGCTGGCGCGTATATGCCCCGTCTTGCAAATACGGAATGTGCGGCAAAATTTTTAAATTTTCATGCCCTGGCAACGCTTGTGTTTCGTCTGTTTTATTGACGTTCACTAAATAGATGACTGGATCGTCGGGTAAAATGTGCTGCTTGAAAATACGCTTCATTTGACGCTTCATGTCGTCCGCGAAAAAGAAGTTATGATGCGCAAGCTGTGGGTACTGTTTATTCACCCCTAAATGGAGCACGAGCCCTGAGCTTGCTGGTTCAAACTTATCGCGCAGCTTCGTCGTGTAGCTTTCCTTTTCGCGTGTTAGCTCCTCATACGCTGGAATGACTTCCATATTCGATACGAAATAATCCGCCTCAAGCTTCGTGCCATCGTCTAAATGTGCAGCTGTGACGCGACGCTTTTCCGTATCAAACTTCACAACCTTTTTGTTCATATATAGCTGTACGCCAATTTCGTCTGCAAGCTTCGCAAGTGCATTGCCTAAATGATGCATGCCACCTTTTACGTACCAAATGCCTTGTTTGTGCTGCATGTAAAGCATCATATTTAACACAGTTGGCGCATCATACGACGACGAACCGACATATTTCACTATGTAGCTTAACATGTCGCGGAACTGCTTGTTTTTCACATACTTTGCAATGCCGTCATACATCGATGTGCCAACATCAAACTGACGTAGCGCCCGAATCGCCCCGTGATGCTGCATAATTTCACCTAAATCGTCGAGCCCTTTGTCGAAATATCCTTCCTCCGTCGCATCGTACAAGCGCTTTGCATACGCTAGCAGCTGCTCGTATTGCTGCATGTCCTTTTTCGTGAGCGTCTGATTGCGGCGAAGCATTTCGTCGATGTCCTCATGCAAGTTGAGCACCGTGCCGTTTGGGAAAAATGAGCGCCATTGATGCGGCAAGCGCTCAATCGCTACGTAATCACTCATTCGTTTCCCACTGCGCGTAAACAACGTCTCAAAAATATGTGGCATCGTTAAAATAGACGGTCCTAAATCAAAACCGAAACCATCTTGCTCTAGACGGTTAAGCTTGCCTCCGATATGTCCGTTTTGCTCATATAGTGCAACGTCATAGCCGCGTTGCTTTAATGAGATTGCTGCGGACACGCCACCGAGTCCTCCGCCAATAATGACTACCTTTTTCATGCGTTCTCCCCCTTTATATGTAGGCTCTGTTAAAGTTCATTGTTGATATAAGATAAAAAATTAGAACTTCCAGATATAGGAGGTTCTAATTTTCGATAATGTCTTATTCAACTAAAACACCTGATTGCAGAGGGTTAAAAAGAATACAGTTCTTTTATTTTTTCTAAGGGTAATTTATTCGGATTACACATATCAACAAAATAGGGTAACTGCCATTCTTGAGTTTTCATCGCTTGTTTACTACTCGGGTTATCCCAGTTAGGATAAACTCTTATTGCCATTTTGCCCTTTGTTGAAGTAGACCTAAGAATGTTCTGTTTTAAAAGAACTTCTTTTGGGAAAATAAATTGACCAAACTTATTTTCATTTTTAAAGGTTGTTATAACTAATAAATCAGGGGCTTCCTCATATAAATAGGGTTGATTTTTATTATTTTCGTCCTTTTCCCAAAACACAACAAACTGACCTACTTTGGTGGGAGTTATATTCGCAACTCTGAATCGAACTGTTTTAGAAGATAATTTAAATATACCAGCACCATACTTAGAATTTTGTTTTTCTTCTTGAACGGACTCCACAGTTAAATCGATTGTCTCGTAAATCATTTTATTTACATAATTTAATGCTGTATAAAAATCATCCATTATTTCATCCTCCTTAAAGTTCAGCAATCTGGATCGATTGTAGAACGTCGGTTAATCATTGCTCCTGCATTAACCTGCCCCGTTAGTTGAATAAGCATCAGTGTTTATATGGCGAATTTAGTTAATCTAAGCGTATCATACGTTTCCATATTTTGTATTAAATTCCCTCTAATAATCAAGTCGTTCATCGTAACTTCATTTCTTTGATGTTGTATACTTTCTAATACTTGGAACCAAGCAAGATAATTGTTTAAATACTTAGTTGCAACACCGTTAAATCGTTGTATCCACCCTTTTAATCTTCTGTGGTAATTATTAACGTTCTGGATGTGGTAAATTCCTTTAGTACGAATCTTACCATCAGATTTGAATTGATAAATATCCATTCCCTTTTCAGTAGCATAAGTTTTAAATGCACGCCAAGAATCTGTACATAATACATTTCCATTCGAGAGCTTATGCCCGATGGCTTTGTCTAATTGGGTTTTCGTTAATCTACCCATTCCTAATATTTCTGAGAAAGTATTTTTGTCTCGGTCTCTCGCAACCAATACACATACTTGTTCATTGCTAATTCCTCGTTTCTTTGCGGAACCACCACGTTTACGAGGCTTTCTATCTTTAATTTTCCTCTGTCCCTTTTCTGAGTACAGGAAATAGGTTTCGTCCATTTCAACGATACCTTCAAAATTTGAAATTTCAATTTGTTTTAAAGAAGACAAAAGTTTATGTCTCCAATAAAATAGTGTGACGTGAGTTATATTTCCAATTAAATCAGCAGACTTACGAAGAGAGTAACCTTCAATCATACATTCAACAAATTTATTCCACTGGTTAAGGTGATGTGTTCGATAAAGAACTGTATTTGTGAGGTCAGTAAATGTCTTTTTACAAGCCTTACAGCGATAGCGTTGTTTTTTAACTTCTTCGCCATCAACGATTGTTGTGTATTTACCAAAACGAACAATATGTTCTGATTCGCAGTCTGGACATTGATAACCATTCTTATTTTTACGTTCCGAAATTTCGTGAAGAACGGTTCCAGTCGAACTTGATACAGTTAGGACATCAATTAAATATTCTCGCAATCGGTGTTTCTCTGCTGAATTTAGTTTTTGAATGGCTTTAAGAATTTCAGTCGCTCTCACAATCATCACCAACCCTATTGTAGTTAGTTTAACTATAGAACATTCGTTCTTAAGAATCAATTATCAACAACCAACTTTAACAGAGCCTATATGTAAAGCGCCCACCACGTACGACGCGACAAACGCTTACAGCACATTTCCCATAAAAAGACACTTATAATCCTGTATGCACTACAAAGTCGTACAAATTGCTCCTTGCAACATAGTTTCGACAAATATGCTGAAAAATCGTGCATATTCAACAATTATTCGTTTCATTAACATAATAAAAATCACATAAAATTCCCACTATATAGAAGTTTACCTACATTTTCGTACGCTCTCATAGTAGTTTCATGAGCCAATCATCCCTAAATTGTTTATATTAGTAGACAACAGCATCACTCTCATGTATACTAACGTTAGTAAGATAATTTCAAAACAACTAATAAATTCACCTATTCCAAAGAGTATTTGTTTTTTATAGTTAGTACTTTTTGGAATATGTGAATTTTTTCTTTTGAAAAAATCGTCTTATTAATACGATTAAATGGAGGTCATTCAAATGACACAAGGTACAGTTAAATGGTTTAACGCAGAAAAAGGTTTCGGTTTCATCGAAGTTGAAGGCGGCGCGGACGTATTCGCTCACTTCTCAGCTATCCAAGGTGAAGGCTTCAAATCTTTAGAAGAAGGCCAAAAAGTTGAGTTTTCTATCGAAGACGGTCAACGTGGCCCACAAGCTACAAACATCGTAAAACTTTAATTTTTACATGTTCGTGCAAAAAAGACACCCTTTTTATTAAGGGTGTCTTTTTTTTGCGTTTTTTTCAAGGAACGACGTCATTTTAATCAATACGAAAGAACTATTTTTATACCATTTATTCCTCAAATAGAACTTGCTATGAAGATAATCCATTGGTACTATAATACTATCAATTAAAAATACATATAAAGGTAGATGCCATTGGATTACTTCATTCCTTCTCGCCTAATTATATTGACACTTTGCATAGGGTATTTAATTACATTACTGCTCATCATCGCGTATGAGCATAAACAGTTAGACAAACCAGCAAAGCATATGTTCCTATGGGCTAAGTTCATACAGATCATCGCATGGCTCGGCATTGCTTTTGGTGAAGGAAAATTCGGCATGATTATACTAGCCGCTTCTAATTCATTGCTGTTCGTGTCGTATACACTGGAAGTCATCGCACTACTTAGCTTAAAAAATTTGCTAAAACCACACGAAAAAAAGATGCTCGTCGCATTTATGATTGCGAGCATTATTGGCTTCAACTCAGTGATTTATTTCAATAATGTGACTGAGCTACGCATTATTTTTTATTCGTTCGCTAATGTCTTTATTTACTTCTTAATGTACCGCATGATTTTCTCAAACAAAGTGACAAAATTAATGAAATTGGTAGGCAGTTTGTATTGGTTCGCTGCACTCATCGCGCTCATTCGTGCCATTTTAACAAGCGTTACAGATTTACATACAGATGTGTATACAGCTAGTACATTCCAATGGATGTTTTTACTCGCGCTCTATATTTTCTCGAACCTAGGCACAATTGGCTTCATTTTATTAATGAAAGAAGAGGTTGACCGCGAGCTTTATCATTTTGCACATTTTGATGATTTAACAGGTGTGCTAAATCGCCGCTCCTTCAACAAAGAAACGGAGGCAAAGCTGCTGTATTATGCGAAAAAGCGTGAGCCGATTCACTACATTTTGTTTGACGTCGACCATTTTAAATCCGTCAATGATACGTACGGGCATCTCGTTGGTGACAAAGTGCTGCAAGACTTAACGAATACACTGAGTGCTTTTTTACAGCCAGATGATTTATTTGGTCGGTACGGCGGCGATGAATTTGCTATTTTGCTGACGAACAAAAACGAGCAGCAAGCAATCGACACAATCGAACAAATGAAGCAAGCAATTCAGCCATTACTTGTCGATGATGTCGTTGTGACGTATTCCATTAGTATCGGTATTATCACGACCATTCCGACAGCTACTACACATTTAGAGGCGCTCTACACAAGCTGCGACCAAGCGCTTTATGAGGCGAAGAAAAACGGGCGCAACATTTTTGTAAAAGGGACGATTGAGAGTTAGACAAGGATAACAATAAAAACCATGCCCCTATGATTAACGTTAGGGCATGGTTTTTTTGCTTACATATTTTGTGCAAGCTTTTCAATTTGCTCTGCGCCGTCTGTTAACGTTTGAATCGACTGCGCAATTTCGTGAATGACCGCCGATTGGTTGGATGAAATATCGATTGCGTCATTTACAGTCGTTACGACACTTGTTACTTTACTATTAAGTTCCTGTAACAGCTGGCGAATTTCGTTGACGGAATCCGCGCTTTGGTCCGCTAGTCGTGTAATTTCCTTCGCCACAACACCAAATCCTCGCCCGTATTCCCCTGCACGCGCCGCTTCAATCCCCGCATTAAAGCCTAACACGCGCGTATTTTTTGCGACGCCATTAATCATATCTAAAATTTTCGTCGTTTCTTCCACTTGTAAGCTCATCTCATTTTGCGATGTCGATAAGTCATGCATATAATCGCTGAAGTTCGATGCCGACACAGCAAGTTCCTCTGTAGAAGCTGAAATTTCCTCCGAAGACGTTGCGAATTTTTGTGAAACTTCCTTTAAAATGGTTTGCTTCGATGTGCTTCGACTAATACCAATACCACCAACAACGTTCCCTTGTGCATTGCGAATTGGTACCATTGTGGCCGTAAACGGAACGCCATATAACTCTGCTGGAATATACATCGATTGTATTTTATTCGTTCGTATTACTTGCATCATCGGCTCATTTGGTTGCATCGTTCTTCCTTTAGAGCTTGTCACAGGAATTTCTCTGGATAACAATTGTTCTAGCACCATATGTTTGTTTGTGATTGTTACATCAACATCTTCGCTAAATAATTGCTTAATCGTTTGTGCCTGTGTGAGAAAAAATTGAACCGTTTCATCTAGTTCGTTTTCGTTGTTAGCGTACATGTGACTTTCCCCCTACTTATCATATAAATCTATTATAGATATAGCAGAAGGAAATATATATGTTAATATAATATTTTTTTTACGTATATTGACTTTGTGGACAGCTAAAATGTCTCGTGTATTTTACATCTTACTGCTTTTTAGCTTGAATTGATCCACCGTTTGCTTCAATTCATCGGCTGTTTGAATTAATGTCTCAGCGCTCTTAGCAACGATATTTGCGGCATAACGCTGCTCCTCGGTTGAAGCGGTTACTTGTTCAGTTGCTGCGACCGTTTGCTGACTAGCCATTACTACACTGTTCATTTGCTCCTGTAATAGCGATGTTTCTTGAACAGTTTGCTGTAATTCCGTGTGAATGTTATGAATCGCCTGCTCCATTTGCTGCACTAATGCCGATTGCTTCGTAAACATATCATTCGTTTTTGTAACAGCGGTGCTTTGCGTTTGTACTTGCGCATCCGTTTGCTTCATTTCTTGTACTGCTATTTGTGTATTCGTTAAAATAGTCGTCACCGCTTGTTGAATGGATTGATTTGCCTCAGCACTTTGCTCAGCTAACTGGCGGACTTCCTCGGCTACAACCGCAAATCCTTTACCATGCTCTCCTGCACGTGCCGCTTCAATCGACGCGTTGAGTGCTAATAAATTCGTTTGTGCTGCAATTGCCTGAATGAGTTCTGTTTGCCCTTTAATGCCTTGTACATTTTGCTCAAGTGTATGTAACGTTTGCTGCATCGACTGCATTTGCTGTTGTACGGACGCACTCGTTTCGTTTAGCTGCTCCATTTGCGTTAGTCCTTGCTCAATAACGTGTGCTGTTTCCTCCGTTGATTGTGCTAATACATTTGTATTTTGTTGAATACTTTGCATTTTCATCGTCACATGCTCGGTCGATTCATTTGCCTCTTGCGCTCGCTCGCTTACATGAACAGCATCTGTTGTAATGGAATTTGAAGCATCCACGATTTGCCCACTCGTTAGCTGCATTTTTTCTGCGTATGATGCTAAGCTGCTCGATTCCTCATGTAGCTGCGTTGCGGTTTGCTGTGCTTTTTGCAAAATCGCATCCGTATTTGATACCATATTGCTAAAGGCATCGACTAAATTACCGACTTCATCATCTGATTTTTTCGTTAGCGTCACCGTTAAATCACCCGCAGCAACTTGATGTGCTGTTTGCTCTAAATATTGAATCGGCTTCATAATGATACGTACAATCCACGCAATCAATAAACTAATGACAATCATGACAACAATTGCTGTTATGAATATTGTAGTAAGTGTGCTTTTTGCGATTTCGTTAATGCGCTCCTGCTCATAAATGGCTCCAATCGTCCACGACATTTGTTCAAGCGGCTCATACACAAATAATTGTTCCGCCAACGCCTGCTCTTTCACCGTTGCATCAGTAAAATCCATCGACTGTAAAAACGCATAATGTTCATGCTCAAATACGTTTTCATTTTGTAGCTCTTGATGCACAATCGCTTGCCCCTCATTGCTAATTAACGCAATATATCCACCGTAGCCTGGATTAAACGCATCCATCGTGCTAATTAAGTTCGCTAAACTAATATCCGTTGATACGACTGCCATGACCGCACCGTTATCATAAATTGGAATCGACACCGTTATGACAAGCTCGCCTGTAAATGCATCAACGTATGGTGCACTCCACGCAGCCCCTTTTTGCTCTACTGCACTTTTATACCAATCGCGTTCTGTTGGATCATATCCTTCTGGCACGTCGTTATTTGGCGAAATAACCGTTTGCCCATTTGATAGCCCTATGTATGTACTTAAAACCCCTTCGTAATGCGTGTTATATGGCATGTTCGGAACAGTTCATCGACTTGTAGCTGCCCCTCTGCAATTGACGCGCGGCTTGCCTGCTGTAGCTGTTCATTATTCGCCAATAATTGTAGCCCTTTTTCAAAGCTCACAAAATAATTCGCAACAGATTGTGTCGTGCTTTCCACTGTCGCTTTCGTCTGTTGAATTGTATTGTCCTTCACAGCACTCGAACTGTTCATTGAAATCAAAATAATAATTACATATGAACAAAACAATGCCACAATTGTTGGAATCAAAATTTGTTTATTGATTGAAAGTTTTTTAAACATCTCCCGAGAACAACCCCCTTTATTTTTCCAAAATATTATTCACTTCTTATTATATCCTCTTTATATAAATCTGAATATTTCAAATTGGTAAAAAATAGGCTCATCACCGTAACTTGGGGTTGAATTTATATCAATTCAAAATTTTTACAATAAAAGATAGAATAAAAGCGAAAACTCACGTATCGTAATTGTTGTCGAGACAAACCACGAGAGGAGTTTTCGCTTTGTACGCTAAGTTTATCAAAATGATGCTACCGTTACCATCTTTTTTTGAAATCGCTCTATCATCTGATGAGGAGCCGAATGTGTTTCCTATCACAGCTGCACCTCAAGAAATTGCTTGCCAAATTTGTGCAGGTGCTACTGTTTGTCATGACCGTTCACTTCGTCGTTTTCGCCATGGCTATGCTTGGCATATTGGCGTGCTTTGGATTGAATTATTTTTACCACGCCAGCGTTGTAAAGGATGTGGTTTTACATTTACATTTGACTATGGATTAGGGCTTGTCCGTTCTTCAACGGAATCATTTCGTCGTGAAATTACGAAACGTTGTCATGGTCGTTCGATTGCGGATGTCGCGCGTGAATACGAGCTGCCGTACACAACAGTTGAACGTTGGTTTTATACGTATGCACCGGATCAATTGGTCGAAGAATCGGCACAACATATTTGTGTGGATGAGTTTGCTTTGCGTAAAGGTCACAACTATGCGACAAGTGTGTTAAATGCTGAGACAGGGCGCATTTTAGCCATTGTTCCGCATCGAGATCAAGATGCGATTGAAGCTGTTTTAAAGAAAGTAACAGGCAAAATTCAAACCGTCATTAGTGATTTTGCGCCTGCCATGGCAAGTGCTATTCAAGCAGTCTATCCAGCAGCGATTCATGTGCTGGACCGTTTTCATTTAGTTCAGTTTTTCACGGATGCAGGGCAACGAAGACGTCGCTATTTGGGTGAAGCGAAAAAGCATCATAAATCACGTTTTATTGACCGTTGTTTAGCTCGAAAGCCCGAACAATTAACGGCAGAAGAACGTGCTTTTGTGCAAGAATGGCATCTTGAAGATGACCATACAAAGCATATTTATCAAGCGCTGAATCATATGCGCTATGTGTTAAAAGCAACGACAAGTACACAAGCGAAAAAGCGATTAAAGGATTGGTTAAAACGCTATCAGTTCCACACATGTGGTGTCGTGGCGAAAATCGCCAAAACGGTGATTATACGAGAAGAAGCGATGATTCATACGATCTATTCACCCTTCTCAAACGGCATCATGGAAGGTACAAATAATAAAATCAAACTCATCAAAAGACGTGGATTTGGTTATCGAAACGATGACCATCTTTTCCTTCGATTACGATTGGAAACAGGGCATTGATTTTGTCATCCCCGACTTATGGTGATGAACC
>JAXJTE010000140.1:0-3278 GCA_036309765.1 Caryophanon sp.
GTATTAACGAGCTGTGCGATGGCGCTCGTTGCATGCAGTAGCGAAGAAGAAACGACAGAGACGGTAGAACATTATTCAAAAGACGTAACGGAAAATCCAATCGTGACGATTACGATGGAAAACGACGAGCAAATTGTCGTTGAGCTAGAGCCAAAAATTGCACCGAACACAGTTGCTAATTTCGTATCGCTTATTGAGGACGATTTTTATGACGGCACGACGTTTCACCGCGTCATTCCAGACTTTATGATTCAAGGTGGCGACCCAGAAGGTACAGGTATGGGCGGTCCAGATTATACGATTGACGGGGAGTTTACAAATAACGGCTTTGACAACACATTAAAGCATGAGCGCGGTGTCATTTCGATGGCGCGCTCACAGGACCCTGATTCGGCAGGCTCGCAGTTTTTCATTATGGTAGCGGATGCGGAAAGCTTAGATGATGAGTATGCAAGCTTCGGCCGCGTAATTGAAGGGATGGACGTTGTCGATGCGATCGTAAACGTTGAGCGTGATAGTAGCGATAAGCCGCTTGAAGCACAAGTAATGAAAGATGTTGAAGTCGATACGAAAGGCTTTGACTATCCAGCACCAGAAACGAACAAGTAACATCATGATGTAATGAATGAAAGCGTGAGGAATGACAATCACTTGTCATCTTCGCGCTTTTTTCATTTGTGTGAAGCTGTTCCTTTCAATGTAGTAAGTTATCGCGATATATTGAATGGATATTATATATCGCTTATTTTTTGGACGAAATATAGGGAATGAAACGAAATATTAAAGTTTTTATACATTAAATTAGTTCTTTTTGCTTTGTTTTATTAGGATTAATACCCGTATAATAATGTTTGTTGTATAATCTTATTGGGTAAAAAGAATTATTGTTAAGGAGGGAATTTCATATGAAAAAAGGAATTGTTTTTAAGTTATCAGCGATTATTATTTGTTCGTTTTTATTATTCTTTGCAATTAACGCGGCGATGACATTATGGGTTGTACGTGGCGATTCAACTGAAAAAATGGAAGAGCTAGCGCAATCGAATACGCGTGAAATGGCAAAGGAAATTGAAATAACGTTAGAGCAAACATTAAGCTATTTAGAAACTGAAAGACGCAACATTTTAACATTATATGAAGCGGGACAATTAACAGGCGATGCGATTTTAAACATGCGCTATGCGAATTTACTTGCGAACGATAAATTAATCGGTTCATCCACTGTGCTAAGTCCAGGTGTTGTTGACATTACGTCAGATCGTGCACAAGCTTTCGTCAATGAGGAAGGCTATTTCCTACCGTACATTTATTATAGCGACGGTGAATTAATTGTTGAACCGGTGTTAGAGTTTAAAGGGCAAGATTGGTATGAGTTACCGATTGCAGAGAAGCGCGAAATTTTAACGGATCCGTATGAGTATGATACAGGCAGTGAAGTACTGCAAATGGTTACGCTTAGTGTGCCAATTATTACAGACGATGGCAAGGTGCTCGGTGGAATGTTCACAGACTTTCCATTAGACTTCGTTGGTGAAGTATTAGCAGCTTACAGTCAAGACGGAAGCAGCCAGCGTGCATTAACAGCGAGTGGCTACATTATGAGCACATACAATAAAGAAGAAGAAGTCGGTAAAAATTTATTCGAGCTATATCCACATACAGCAGAAATTAATGAAGCGATACAAAACGGGGAAGATTTGTCAAGCTATTCCAATGCGACGAGCCAGCGTGTATTAACGACATACATTCCGATTCAAGTTGGAGACATTGAAGAAAATTGGTTTGTTGAATCGGTCGTACCAGAAAGCTATATTTTAGGAACGTATAACAGCTTATTCATTCAATCCATCATATCAGCAATTGCGATTTCGTTATTGCTAGCGGCCATTGTCATTTTCGTGCTACGCAAATATTTAGCGCCATTATCGCATATGCAATCAGCGTTAATGAAAGCAGCAGGTGGCGATTTAACGGTCGGAATTGATGACAAAGAATTTTCACAAGACGAAATCGGCAGCGTGGCGACGTCGTATAACGATATGCGTCAACGAATGTCACACGTAATTCAAGACGTAAAGGATGCATCTGAGCAAGTTAACAAAAACGCAAGCTCGATGCACAATGCGATGAACGACGTGTCACAGCTTACAAACACTGTATCAAGCGCGGTGTTGGAAATTTCACAAGGTGTGCAAGCGCAAACGGAAAATATTGAAATGGCCAATCATCGCATGGTCGGCTTAGGTGAGTTAATTGACGACGTATCGCGCGTGTCAGCAGAAATGACGCATCATATTCAAGCATCGACAGAGCAAGCGGCAAAAGGTATGAGTGAAGTGAGCCAGCTAAAGGAACATAACGAGTTAACGAATGCGGTCAATGATGAGCTAAACGTTCAAATGACGGAGCTTGTCACGCAAATTGATAGCATTAACACGATCATGAAAACGATTCAAGATATTGCAGCACAAACGAATTTACTTGCGTTAAATGCGGCGATTGAAGCAGCACGAGCAGGCGAGGCAGGGAAAGGCTTTGCGGTCGTGGCGGATGAAGTACGTAAGCTTGCCGAGCAGTCGCATAAAGAAACAGAAAACGTACAGCAAACCGTGCAGCACATTTTACAGGCGTCGGCACAAACGCAGCAAGTAGTTGCAAAAAGCGCGGGTATTATGGTGTCACAAACCGAATCGGTCGTGCAAACAGAGCGTGCGTTTGAGCAGCAGCTACATTTCGGTGAGACGTTAGCACGAGAAATCGAGCAATTGATCGAAAAGCTAAGCACGATGGTAAACGAAAAAGAGCAAGTGTTAAGCGATATGGAAAGCATTTCAGCGATTTCAGAGCAATCTGCCGCAACTGCAGAAGAAGTAGCCGCTTCTGCAAACGAGCAGCGCGATGAAATCGATCACGTGAAGCAAATGGTAAGCGAGCTGCATCAAGTAGCAGATGAGCTGCGTAAGCAAACAGAGAAATTTTACGTTTAATGTATGGGCTGTGCGATTGTCTTTTGACGATTGCGCAGCCTTTTTTACGTTGTAAGCACATATTTTGCATTGAACACAAAAATTGATTAAATTGAGTAGAAAAGGAGGAATTAACATGACATTATTTCAAACATTCACATTACCAAACGGAGTAAGCTTGCGTAATCGCTTCGTCATGGCACCGATGACTACATATGCAGGGCATGACAACGGCGACGTATCGAACGAGGAGCTTGCCTATTACCGTGCGCGTGCAAACGGCGTCGGCATGCTCATTACAGCGTGTGCACA
>JAXJTE010000141.1:0-3886 GCA_036309765.1 Caryophanon sp.
AGTAGTGTGAAAATCGTGGTATTCTTAGCCATGAGAGATTCCTCCTCGTAAAAAGTTTGTGTGGTAACTTACATTTTACATGGAATCTCTCTTTTTTATTATTTTTTTACGGTAAAAATTAGCTAATCAACAGGCGTGTTATTATATCTTACTTAGGAATGCTGTTGCAACGCCAGATCCAATTTGTACAGTTATGTTTTAAACTATTTGTGTTTTAATGTATTTATGTGTTTATAAGTTCATTGTCAAACGTCTTGAGACACGCTACAATCGAAAACATATGATGCAACTTGGAGGAACACATCTATGATTTTACTCATCGATAATTACGATTCATTTACATTTAATATCGTCCAATACTTACAGAAACTTCAGTATAATGTGAAAATTGTTCGAAACGATACTATAACGCTCGACGACATTCGCGCACTTGCCCCACAAGCGATTTTATTATCGCCTGGGCCTGGCACACCGAACGATGCGGGCATTTCGCTCGACGTTGTCAAAATATTTGCGACGACGATTCCGATTTTTGGCGTCTGCTTAGGTCAGCAAATTATTGCACAGGCGTTTGGCGCAAGCATCGTAAAAGCAGCTGCACCGATGCACGGCAAAACGTCTGTGATTACACATGATGGACGCGGCATTTTTACAAACATCAAAAGCCCAACCATCGTCGGTCGTTACCACTCGTTAACAGTAACCGATTTGCCCAATTGCTTACACGCTTCAGCGACGACTGCACAAGGGGACATTCAAGCGATTCGTCATCGCACATTACCGATCGAAGCGGTGCAATTTCACCCTGAATCAATTTTGACGGTGGACGGCTTACGCATGATTGACAATTTCTTCACACTTCATTTAAAAGGAGAGACTGTATGACGTTCATTCATCTGAAATTCCCACAGCAAGACGGCAAGCTACAATCACTTACATTTAAAGAGCCGATTGCGACACTGACCGCTCATTCATTGCAAGACGTCGAAAAAACGTTACAAGCAGTCGAGCGCTATACGAATGACGGCTATTACGCAGCTGGCTATGTAAGCTACGAGGCAGGAGCGGCGTTTGATGCGGCAATGCCCGTGCGCACAGACGGATTAATGCCGTATTTATCATTTAGCATTTTTCGTGAGCCCACGAATGAGGACGTTTATAGCGACGAACCATTTGCACTTCACAGCATGACGCCTTCTATTTCAAAGGACGCTTATAATGAAGCAATTGCGACGATTCATAACGAAATTTATGAAGGCAATACGTATCAAACGAACTATACGCTGCGTTTGCATGGCACGTTTGAAGGCGATGCGAAGGCACTTTACACAAAGCTACAACGCGCACAGCAAGCTAATTACTGCGCCTATATGGAGCAAGACGACTACACCATTGTTTGTGCGTCCCCCGAGCTATTTTTCAACAAAACGGGGCAAACGTTAACGACGAAGCCAATGAAAGGTACAGCGGCGCGTGGATTAACGATCGAGGAAGATGAAGCGCAAGCAAAGTGGCTGTACACGTCTGAAAAAAATCGCGCCGAAAACGTTATGATCGTTGACTTACTACGAAACGACGTCAGCAAAGTCGCAACAGCAGGCTCAGTGCGTGTCGATGAGCTATTTACGATTGAGCGCTACCCGACTGTGCATCAAATGACGTCAACGGTGCGTGCAACTTTGCGCGAGCAGACGACGATTACTGATTTATTTAAAGCGCTGTTTCCGTGTGGCTCAATTACAGGCGCACCGAAAGTAAAAACGATGCAGCTCATTCAAGCGCTAGAGCCGACACCGCGCGACATTTATTGCGGGGCGATTGGCTTCATTGCACCAAATGGCGATGCGACGTTCAATGTAGCGATTCGTACGCTGCTGCTAAAAGGAACGGACGCAACATACGGCGTTGGTGGTGGCATTACGTGGGATTCTACCGCAAAGGCAGAGTTTGACGAAGTGCTCGCGAAGTCACATGTGTTAACGGCGGACGCTCCGGTATTTGATTTGCTTGAAACGCTGCTACTTGAAGATGGGCATTATTATTTACTCGATGAACATATGGCACGTTTACAAGCATCGGCCGATTATTTCCAGCGCCCGATCGACGTAGCACATATAATAGAAGATTTACGTGAAGTAGCAACAAAGCACGCACAAAATTCGTGGCGCGTGCGCTTAGTTGTCTCACCGACGTCTCACACAATCGAAGCATTTCCACTCACTTTAACCGATGCGCCGATGCGTGTTGCACTAGCTGATGCACCGATTGATCAAAGCAGTCGATTCTTTTATCATAAAACAACGCATCGTGCGGCATTTACTGCGTTTCAACAGCAATACGCCGACTTTGACGACGTGTTACTTTGGAACGAGCGTGGGGAGCTGACGGAATTTACGAACGGCAATGTTGTGCTTGAAATTGATGATGTATTTTACACACCGTACGTAAGCGCTGGGCTATTAAATGGAACGTACCGCGCACATTTAATCGCAACCCATAAAATTACCGAAAAAGTGTTAACAAAGGAACATTTGCAGCAAGCAACAAACATTTGGTTTATTAATAGTGTGCGCAAATGGCGACGCGTGACGTTAGCTAAATAAACGCAAAAAAAGTGTAGCCAACGATATCGTTGCGCTACACTTTTTTTATTGTAATGCGTTTAATGCTTCTCGAATTTCGGCGCCGCCTGACGTAATGCGGTACGATTTCGTCGATTCAGGGTCGATTACTTTTTCGCCGTCCACATCAATGTACAAGCGGTGACGCGTATTCCAGCCGAGCGTTAACGAATAGTCAAACTTCTCTGGCTGCCCTTCCACTTGCTCAAACGTCGCATTTTCAAACAGCTCTAAAATAGCGTGCTGCTGCTCCTGTGACACGTCTACGTATTTTAGCTGCATGCGGTCATCTGGCCATTCCATACGATCAACGCGAATATATTTATCTGCTACATGAAAATCTGCTTGTCCGAATAGTTGGCGCTCCGGCTGCTCTTGCTGCGTCATAAAGAAGATGAGCCCTGCCCCGATCAAGCCGACAATAACGATTGCAATCGTACTAAATAATAACTTTTTTGTCATGTGACTAGCTTCCTCCGTCTACGAAAATACGTTCTTCCTCATCATACATATATACAGACTACGCTCGCAATCATTTGTGCCATGCCCCGACCAATTTCTCGCCGCTATAGTCACACTTTTGTCGCAATCTTGCTGTATGTAACGTGCCTTACTTTCAATTACGATGAAATACCTACTTATATGATGAAATTGTAACAAGCTTAGCATTTTTCAAAAGACTTTTTTCACACAAGGAGTTCACATATTTTTTTGCTATTTTCAAACATTTAATAGTATGTGTGATGCATCCTATACGTAAAGAAACACATATTTCTACGTATATGTTTCTTTTCACAGAGCTAAATTAACTATTTTCATTTGTGCAAATTCGGTGTACTTCCACAACTCTTTACAAAATAATCATCGAAATAAATAGAATATTTGATATAATTAATCAAGGTATATTTACACATGTTTAATAAAGTACGAAGCGATTTTACTTCAGGAGGTGGACCCAATGACATTACATCAAATTTCAACATCATTAACGACATCAGCAATCGATGACTTACGCAACATTAAAAGGGCACTTGATGAATCATCCATTGTTGCCATTACGAATAAAGCGGGCATGATTACATACGTCAATGAAAAATTTTGTAGCATTTCACAATTCAAAGAGGATGAGTTAATTGGCAAAACACATCGCATCATTAACTCCGGTCATCATCCAAAATCTTTCTTTCAAAATATGTGGGCAACCATTTTAGCGAAAAAAGTATGGCAAGGTGAGGTGAAAAACCGCGCAAAGGATGGCTCTGAAT
>JAXJTE010000142.1:0-38839 GCA_036309765.1 Caryophanon sp.
GCACTGGTTGCGATGGCTCACAATCTACGAAAATGGGTGGGGCATCGCCTCCATTTTTCCGTTCAAACAGAAAAAAGCGGATTCGGAAAACATTTTGTTTTCCAAATCCGCTTTTATTTTGGGCTTATTGGACAGCCCCCTGCTCATTTTTTAAAAATTACAAAGAGCGGTCTAGTTATCCATTGTGAAAAAATATCTGGCTGGCGATGAAGAACGCAGAAATTTACAACTTAGACCGACAAAATGCGGATTTAGTGAAAAACTGAACTGCCGCATGCACAGACTTGTTATCAGTTTTTTCAGTGGGGGCAAGGAAGTTTGAGACATAAAAAGTAAGCCCGAAATATAAAAAACACATCCAGCTGGATGTGAAATACGAATAGCCCTCCTGCTTCGAATTTTTTGAAACAGAGGGCTGTTTTATTTACCGCAGGTCGCTTGGATATTTTTTGACCATGGAAGATACGCATTCAGCAGCTCCGGCTGACGATGGAAATCTAGATTCGGCAGTTCACTCAACAGCTTTTCTAAATAAGCATAGAAATCGATGCCGTTGGCTTTTGCTGTTTCAGCTAAACTCAAGCATATTGCATTTGCTTGAGCACCGGCTTCACTGAAAGAAAAAAGCCAATTCTTTCTTCCAATGACGCTGGGTCGAATGGCGTTTTCCGCTGGATTATTGTCGATTTCAATCCGACCATCATCTAGAAACTTTCGCAATCCGCTCCGATGTTTCAAAGTATAATTGGATGCCGTTGCTAAAGCACTAGAACCGACGAACATAGACTGATCTATCCAGTTCAGGAATTCATCCACGATGGGACGCGAATGTTTCTTTCGCATTTTGCGTCGTTTTCCTGGCGATAACCGTTTGAATTTTCGCTCCAAACGGTATAAGCGATCGCAATACTCCACGCCAATACGTCCGTTTTTGCTGTCGACTTTCAGCCAGTAGCGTCGAACGTGCGCCCAGCAGTTGGCGAATTCAACATCGTCCAAATCGGCATATGCTGAATAACCATCACAAACGATGGTACCTTTAAAACCTTCTGTGAGTTCTTTGAGAACTGCGCGGGCGCGCGACAAAGAGCTATGGAATAAAGCAATTACAGGTCCTTGGCTGGGACTGCTGCGCAGTACCCAATTGTAGGCATTGGATTGTCCCGATTTTCCATCTGAACGCTCAATGATTTTTGCATACGTCTCATCAACATGGAGAACCGTCTTTCGCGCCACATAAGCCTTCAATAAATCATAAATAGGCTTCAGCCAGTTCGTCGCACAATGAATGACCCAATTGGATAAGTTTTTATCATTTGTTAATAGACCGTATCGCTCCCACTCTGACACTTGGCGATAGAGAGGAAGATACTGAATGAATTTGTCATAGATTAATTTCGCCAAGACACTCGCGATAGCCGCGCTTCGTTGAATGGCAGGTTGCGGTGCTTTGCCGCGCACGATTTGCGAAGGAACGGATGAATCCCGTTTGCAGTGCGTGCACTCATAAGCATGTTCCACATGCTGAATTTTCTTCATGACAGCTGGAATGAATTTTGCTTCTTCTCGTACAATCGTATGACCAATTTCAGCCATCGGTTGTTCGCAACACATACAAGATGTGCTCTTTGGATGATGGTGGATGATTTCTGTTTCTATATCATCACGCAAGCAGTCATTGCGTTTTTTTCGTGCTTTACGTCGTTCAACAGGGGCAATAACCGGCTGTTGGCTTTGTTCTTCTGGGAGCTCAGAATCAGTAAAAGAATCGTCATCCTCTTCTTCGAAGAGGGAACATTGACCGTCCGGTGCCTGATATTTTGACTTCTCGCTTTTTGAGCCGAATAACAGCTTTGTTAATTGCTGCACTTGCTTGATGAGCGATTCGATTTGTTTCGTTTGCTTTTCATTTTGTTCGTTTGCGGCAATCAGTTGTTCTTCCAATAAACGAATCAACTTTTCCATTGATGAAACATCTGACATTTCGCTCACCTCTTTCCGTTCTGCTAAGTACCTTTAATTATAGCGAGGGAACTATGAATTGGAAAGCAATTTTTAGAATGCCGTTTTTACTGACGGTTGAATTGCCTTGGGTTGCTGAATGGACAGCCCTTCGAGCAGCCACCGAAGTTCTTGCTGCGAAAGATTGCGAACCTCTTGTTCGTTTCGCGGCCACTGAAGCTTTCCGTTATCCAAGCGTTTGTATAACATGGCGAAGCCATCACCGTCGAAGTATAGACACTTATATCGGTCTTTTTTTCCACCGGCGAACAGAAAAATGGAATCGTCATAAAGGTCTAACTCAAACGAGTCCTGAATGAGGGTAGCGAGTCCATCAATCCCTTTACGCATATCCGTTTTCCCGCAAATGATATAGATATTTTGGACGTTCGTATAATCTTGTCTCATTACGGAATCAGCTCCTTCAATATAATCCGGAGGATCCGCTCTTCCACACCGTTCGGCAGAAGGATTTCAGCGTTTGCTAATTTGATTGTGCAAACGTTAGAGGAATTTTGGGGAGCGGGTGTATCTGAAGCGGGTTGTAAAGTGACTGGAACGATGGTTAATGATTTCTTCGGCATAAAAAAGCACCTCCTATCTGATTGGTTTAATCATACAAGAAAGTGCTGGGCGTTTATATGCGTTGTTTGATTGGGGGCTTACGTTTGCAACGTAAAAAAAGGCGCGCACGAAATTAATATTCGCACACGCCTGTTCATCTATTATTCTGAAATTAATGCTTCGTATCCTGCTGCATCTAGTAATGCTTCTACTTCTGATGCATCGTCTAGCTCGACTGCAATCATCCACGCATCTTCATATGGCGATTCGTTTACAAGCTCTGGGCTATCTTCTAACGCTTCGTTAATTTCAATTACTTTACCTGATACTGGTGCATATAAATCCGATACTGTTTTTACTGATTCTACGTTACCGAATACATCGCCAGCTGCAATTGTCGCATCCACTTCTGGTAGCTCTACGAATACGATGTCACCTAATTCGTTTTGTGCGAATTCTGTAATACCGATATACGCTTTATTGCCTTCTACTTTTACCCACTCGTGTTCTTTTGAATAAAATAATCCTGCTGGTACGCTCATGAGAATCCCTCCAAATATGTAATAACAAGCTCGCTATCGTATGAGGCAACAGAGAGCTATATTAATGTAAGTGTGCCATAGTTTCCATACGAAAACAAGCTACATTGTTGTGTCCAATTACGACAGTTCGTTACTTCCACGTCGCTTCAAATTCCGCTTCCTTAAAGCCTAACGTTAGCTTTTGCCCGTCTGTTACGATTGGACGTTTAATTAACATGCCATCTGATGCAAGCAAGTCGTACATTTCGTCCTCACTCATCGTCGCTAAACGATCCTTTAAACCAAGCTCGCGGTATTTTTGTCCCGATGTGTTGAAAAACTTTTTCAGCGGCACGCCACTTGCTTCATGGTATGCGCGAATTTGTGCAGCGCTCGGCGTTTGCTCAACGATATGAATGTCCTCAAACGCCACACCATTTTGCGTTAACCATGCTTTCGCTTTACGACATGTCGTACATTTCGGATATTGAATCAAAGTAATTGTCATGTTCATTCTCTCCCTCGTTATTTCTGCCTTTATTATACGCAACAATGTCTCGAAATCAAACGAATATCATACATCGTCTTGCTTGCGTTCGCCGAAACGATTGTAGCCTTGTCGATCATAGCCAGCACGATCAAAGCCTTCCTTATCAAGCCCATCTTTATCGTACCCTTCTTCGTCGTAGCCAAAACGGTCATACCCTGCCGCATTGTAGCCTGCCGCATTAAACCCTTCTTTATTGTAGCCTTCGCGATTCCAGCCTTGTCGGTTAAAGCCTTCCTTATTAAAACCGTCCTCATCGTAACCGTCTTTATCATAGCCTTGTGCTGTTTTCCCTGTACGATTGAAGCCATATTTATCGAAGCCTTGCTCGTTAAATCCTTCTCGGTCGATGCCTTTTTTATTGAAGCCGCGTCGGTCAAACCCTTCGCTATCGTAACCGTCCTTATTAAAGCCGTAGCGGTCGTACCCTTCCTTATCAAAGCCGCTTCGATTGTATCCTTCTTTGTCATAGCCTTTTTTATTAAAGCCCGTTTCGTCATAACCTTGTCGATCGTAGCCGTCTTTATTGAAGCCGCCGCGGTTATAGCCGTCTCGGTCAAGCCCGTCCTTATTAAAACCGCTCACATTAAAGCCTTTCGCATCATATAGCGTGCCGTTTTTATGCACACCTTCTCGATTAAAGCCAAATTCATTTATGCCTTGTCGGTTGAACCCCTCTTTGTCGTAACCCTCTTTATTAAAACCATCTTTATAGAAGCCTTCCTTATTAAAACCAAGCGCGTCGTAGCCGAAGCAGTCGTACCCATGTACATATTTTTTGCCCGATTGATGCACACCTTTTGCATCAAAGCCATTTTCGTCATAATATTTGCGCTGGCGAGTTTTGCCTGTCGTGTGATGGAAGCCACGCACGTCATAGCCTGCATCGTCATATTTCGTTCCGTTACGATGCTCTCCGTAAACGTTGAAGCCGCGCTCATCGTATTGTTCGTTCGGCGGCACAGGTCGCGTAGAAAACAAACGCTTGAAAAACTGAACCATACGACCACCAACCTTTCCTTGTTTTAGTTATATATCGTCACACCATTGTACTTTTCACCTAAAAAAACACAAAAAAATGCGACCGTCTCATACGAAACGACCACACTTTTACAATTAAACGATATAGCGCTCTGCTTCAATTAGCTTCGCGGCTGCTTCACGACGCTTCGCAATTAAGTTATGCGGGTTGCTGCGCAGTAATTTGCGGAACGCCGATAACGTCATTTTCGCTTGATCTCCCTCTAACGCCCCAAGCACAGTGTCTTTTGCTTCCTTCTCGATGCGCTCAAACGCCTCTTGCACGAAAATTTCTGTGTATAAAATTTTCTGTGCAGCTTTTTCTACGCCGTCGCGCTCGATTGCTTTTTGTGTGCGTAGTAGCGCTGATTCCATTGCGAAAATTTCGTTTGCGATGTTCGCGATGTTAATTAGCACCTCTTGTTCGCGCTCTAGCTTTGCACCGAAGCGCTGTGCCGCTACGCCTGCGACTAACACGCCAAGCTTTTTCGCATTTTTCACAATTTGTGCTTCTTGTGCAAGTGGTGACGTGCCAACATCTTCTGGCATCATCGATAACAGCTCGCCTTGTAGCTGCTGCGCAATTTGTAGTAGTGGCAATTCACCTTTCAACGCTTTTTTCATGAATGTGCCTGGTACGATCAGACGATTAATTTCGTTCGTCCCTTCGAAAATGCGGTTAATGCGCGAGTCGCGGTAAATGCGCTCCACCTCGTACTCTGCCATGAAACCGTAGCCGCCGTGTAGCTGCACTGCCTCGTCCGCTACGTAATCAAGTGTTTCAGAACCAAACACTTTTGCAATCGAGCATTCAATGGCGTATTCTGCAATCGCCGCGGCAATTTGCTTACCATCATCTTGCTGCTCTTCTGACAATTGGCTTAAGCGATCCTCGAACAAGCCAACTGTGCGGTAGTTCAGTGATTCTGATGCGTAAATACGTGCTGCCATTGTCGCAAGCTTTTCTTGTGTTAACGTAAACTTCGATAACGGTGTGTTAAATTGCTGACGCTGATTCGTGTACTTCACGGCAAGCTCGAATGCACGCTTTGAACTACCGACTGTGCCGACACCTAGTTTATAGCGCCCAATGTTTAAAATGTTAAAGGCAATAACGTGACCGCGCCCTTCTTCGCCAAGTAAGTTTTCGACTGGCACTTTTGCATCTTGTAAAATGAGCGTGCGCGTTGATGAAGATTTAATGCCCATCTTCTTCTCTTCAGCGCCAACTGATACGCCGTCAAATGCACGTTCTACGATGAATGCTGTGAAGCGCTCGCCGTCGATTTTTGCGTACACAACGAACACGTCCGCAAAGCCTGCGTTCGTAATCCATTGCTTTTCCCCGTTTAAAATGTAATGCGTGCCGTCTTCGCTTAACTTCGCCGTCGTTTTTGCGCCGAGTGCGTCTGAACCTGAGCCTGGCTCTGTTAATGCATACGCTGCGATTAATTCACCACTTGCAAGCTTCGGTAAGTATTTTGACTTTTGCGCATCGTTTCCGAATAGCACGATCGGTAATGAGCCGATGCCGACATGCGCACCATGCGTTATGGAGAAGCCGCCGACAACTGCCATTTTCTCCGTAATGAGCGCAGAAGAAACTTTATCTAAACCTAAGCCTTCGTATTTTTCAGGTACGTCCGCTGCAAGTAATCCAAGCTCACCTGCTTTTTTCAACAACTGCACAGAATGCTCGAACTCATGGTTTTCAAGCTTTTCGACTACAGGCATTACTTCGTTTGATACGTATTCCTCTGTCGTTTTCGCAATCATTTTTTGCTCGTCTGTGAAGTCCTCTGGTGTTAGCACGCGTGCTAGTTCCGTTTCTTCAATTAAAAATGCGCCACCTTTAATAATGTTTGTCGTTTCTGTCATACGAAATTCCTCCCTGTCCTTTGTGATTCGTCAACTATGTGCTCTCGTTTCGAGCTGCTTACATTAAACCGAGATTTCATACATCAACATTCATTACCGTCGAATGTTATAACACTTCAAACACGCCTGCTGCTCCCATACCGCCGCCGATACACATTGTAACAACGCCGTACTTTTTATTTTGGCGCTTCAGCTCGTTTAGTAGCTTCACCGTTAAAATCGCTCCCGTTGCGCCAAGTGGATGCCCAAGCGCAATCGCACCGCCGTTAACATTCACTTTGTCGATATCGATGCCGAGTTCGCGTACAACTTGAATCGATTGTGATGCAAATGCCTCGTTAATTTCCCAAAGGTCAATATCGTCAATCGTTAGCCCTGCTAGCTTTAACGCTTTCGGTACTGCAACGATTGGGCCGATGCCCATCACTTCTGGTGGCACGCCGCCGACTGCAAAGCTCAAAAACTTCGCGATTGGCTGTAGCCCTTGCTTCTCCGCTTCTTCACGATCCATAACGAGCACAGCTGCTGCACCGTCGGACGTTTGCGAGGCGTTACCAGCTGTTACCGAGCCTTTCACGTGGAATACAGGACGTAGCTTACTTAGCGATTCAGCTGTCGTCCCTGGACGTACCCCTTCATCCGTGTCGAATGTGAACGTGCGTGATGCCGCTTTGTTATCACCATCTACGTAATGATGTGTCACGTCGATTGGCACAATTTCATCTTTAAATTTACCTTCTTTAATCGCTTTTTCTGCAAGTTCGTGTGAGCGTGCTGCGAATGCGTCTTGATCTTCGCGTGATACGTTATACTGTTGTGCCACTTGCTCCGCTGTATGCCCCATGCCCATGTAGTACGCTGGCATTTCTTCAGCTACAGTCAGGTTTAAACGCGGGTTGTTGCCGACCATTGGAATCATCGACATCGACTCAACGCCCCCTGCAATAATTGCCGTCGCATGCCCAAGCATAATGCGCTCTGCTGCGTACGCAATCGACTGTAAGCCTGATGAGCAAAAACGGTTCACTGTAATCGCTGGTGTTGTATCTGGTAAACCTGCGAGTGCGCCGATAATACGTGCGACGTTCATGCCTTGCTCCGCTTCTGGCATCGCGCAGCCTAAAATGACATCATCAATTGCTCCTGTATAATTTGCTCGCTTTAATGTTTCCTTTACAACAGCTGCACCGAAATCATCTGAACGAACCGTTGCGAGCGACCCCTTTTTCGCCTTTGCAACGGCTGTACGTGCACCTGCTACAATAACTGCTTCACGCATACGATATTTCCCCCTTTATGAACTAATTAGTTGCGCAGTGGCTTTCCTTTTACGAGCATATGCTGCATACGTTGCTGTGATAACGGATGGGCAATGAGCTGTAAAAATGCCTCGCGCTCTAAGTTTAATAAGTAATCTTCATCGACTTCTGTTCCATATGGCACCATGCCACCTGCTAGCACGAACGCAAGCTTTTTCGCAATGAAGAAGTCGTGTTCTGAAATAAAGCCTGAATCAAGCAATCCTTGTGCCCCGATTACGAGCGTGCCGTAGCCTGTTGCGCCCGTTACTGGAATTTTTTTGCGCGTCGGTGCTTTGTAGCCTGCATCCGAGAGTGCGATTGCCGCCTGTTTTGCATCATATAATAGATGATCCGCGTTTACCGAAATACCGTCCGCTTCACTTAGGAAATTTAAGCCATGTGCTTCTGCTGCTGACGTTGACACGTTTGCCATCGCGACCGTCTCAAACACTTTGTTCGCCACTTCTTGTAAGTCGAAGCGCACCCCTTTTGGATAGCCGCTTAACATTTTTTCATATAGCGCAATGCTGCCGCCACCACCTGGAATTAAGCCAACACCTGTTTCAACTAAGCCGATGTACGTCTCATGTGCCGCTTGAATATGCGCTGCTGGTAAACACACTTCTGCACCACCACCGAGCGTCATGTTAAACGGTGCGACAACGACTGGCTTATTACTATATTTAATACGGCGCATCGCTTTTTGGAATGAGCGAATGACGTAATCAAGCTCGAATATATTGTCGTCTTGCGCTTCCATTAGCATCATGCCTAAGTTTGCACCGACGCAGAAGTTCTTCCCTTGGTTGCCAATAACGAGCCCTTTAAAGTCACGTTCAACAATGTCAATCGAATCGTTAATCATCGCAACGATATCTAAGCCAATTGCGTTGCTTTGTGAATGGAACTCCAGTAGCGCAATGCCGTCTCCTAAATCGATTAAGCTTGCACCGCTATTGCCTTTAATGATGCCGTGTTTCTTTTTGTAACGCGCTAAATCGATTGCTTTATCATTCGTCTCGATGATTACGTAGTCGTTGCCATCGAAGTACGCACGCTCACCGTCGATTTCGCTATAAAACGTCTTGTAGCCTTTTGCAAGCAAGCTCTCAGCAAACGCTGGTACGTCGCTTCCTTCTGCTTTCATTTTCGCAACCGATTGTTCAACGCCGATTGCATCCCAAAGCTCAAACGGTCCTTGCTTCCAGCCGAATCCCCATTTCATCGCATTGTCGATTGCCACAATGTCATCGGCAATTTCACCGTGAAGCTGTGCGGCGTAGCGTAACGTTTTTGAAAAGACGTTCCAAAGTAGCTGTCCTGAGCGGTCATCTGCGTACACGAGTGTCTGCATTTTTTGCTTGCCCTTTAGCTGCTTCGCCATTTCAATCGACGGTGTTTTCAGCTTTTTCTTCGGTACGTAGCTAAACGATGCAACGTCGAGCTCTAAAATGTCCTTGCCTTCTTTTTTGAAGAAGCCCGAGCCTGACTTTGCACCGAGCATACCTTGTTCGACCATTTTCACCATAAGTGGTGAGTCGGCAAACACTTGCTGCTCCTCGCCTGTCGTATGATCGTATACATTGCGTGATACGTGCACGAACGTATCGAGTCCAACGACGTCAAGCGTGCGGAATGTCGCAGAGCTTGGGCGACCAATTAACGGACCTGTTACCGAATCAACTTCACCGACTGAGTAACCGTTACGCTCAACTTCTTGCAACGTTACAATTAAGCCGTACGTGCCGATGCGGTTTGCGATAAAGTTTGGCGTATCTTTTGCGACAACGACTCCTTTGCCTAATACGTCTTCACCGAATGTTTTCATAAACGCTAGCGCTTCTTGTGACGTCTCTTTATGTGGAATAATTTCAAGTAACTTCAAGTAGCGCGGTGGGTTGAAGAAATGCGTGCCCATGAAGTGACGCTTAAAATCGTCCGAGCGACCTTCCACCATTGCTTCAATTGAAATGCCCGATGTATTGGACGTAATAATCGTGCCCTCTTTACGCACCGTTTCAATTTTGTCAAATAGCGACTGCTTTACCGCTAAGTTTTCGACAACAACTTCGATGATCCAATCAACGTCCTTTAACTTGTCTAAATCATCCTCTAAGTTACCTGCTGTAATGCGGTGTAAGCTTTCCTTTGATGCGAGCGGTGCTGGCTTATGCTTCTTTAATTTCTCGACCGCTGTTGCTGCGAAGCGATTGCGCACAGCTGGATGCTCTAGCGTATACCCCTTTTTCGCCTCTGCCTCCGTAACTTCCTTTGGTACGATATCTAATAAAAGCGTTGGGATGCCGATGTTTGCTAAATGTGCGGCGATGCCTGACCCCATTACTCCTGAACCTAAAACAGCTGCTTTTTGAATACGATACGTCACGTTCATTTCCCCCTTTTGCCAAGAATGAATAGCCATTCATTTTTATTGCAAAAAAAATGTAAAACTGCTTTTCTGCTTTAAGTGTAGAATATTTCATGTCACAACGCAACATCTTTCTTTCGCTTAAGTATATTTTATTCTCGAATACGCGTAAAATCCGCTACCATAAGCATTTCACTATCTTGCTTCCTCAAAATTGTGTACACTAAATGGGAAAAGGAAGGTGTTTCAACATGGAACGTATTAGCACAGTAGAAAAATTCCAAGAAATCACAAGCACAGAGCAACCAGTTATCGTAAAATTCACAGCTGGATGGTGCCCTGACTGCGTACGCATGAACATGTTTATCGATCCAATTATCGAAGAGTATAACGAGTACAAATGGTTCGAGGTTGACCGTGACGAGTTAATGGACATCGCAGAAGCACAAGAAGTTCGCGGTATTCCAAGCTTACTTATTTTCAAAAACGGCGAAAAGCTTGCACACTTACATAGTGCAAACGCAAAATCTCCAGCGCAAGTAACAGAGTTTTTAGACGCACAAAAATAATAAAAAAAGGGACGAGCATATGTCAGCTGACGTAGCTCGTCCCTTTTTCGATGAATCGGAGGAATGTTATGCAAAAGCAATTAAACGTAAAAGGCTGCTCACAATATAGCGCCGCTGTTCACGAACAATACCGACCGTCTGCTTGTGGCCCGACGACCGCGTATGTCATCACGAACTATTTATTCGGCGAGCAAGCGGTCAACAAATCCGTCAATGACTTTTACGATTTGCTCGGTGGCACGAAAATCGGCTTGTTCACATGGCGCTTTAAGCGAAATATGCGCCGCTACTTAGGTCCAGGGTGGCTCGTTGATAATTGCACAGTCGAGCAAGCAATCGATGAAATTAATGCTGGTCGCCCTGTTGCCGTGAAGTTCGATAAATATTTTTCGCTGCGCTTTTTTACGCCGGTGCTATTTGCGTATCACTGGGTGCCGCTCATTGGCTACGATTTAACCAATGAGCTGACGTTATTCATCCACGACAATGGCGGACGCAACCGAGAAAGTCGCGTCCGTTCATTTCAATATGAAAAGGAAAAAAGCGTCCTGACGTTCGTTCGTATCAAACCGTTATAGTACGCCAAGCGACTTCGCGTGCTTCACGATGAGACGATACCCTTTGTCGTGTAGCATTTGCTCATGCGCTTCTGTGTACGAGCTGCGCGTTAAATCATCTAGCTGTAACACAATGTCCATGCTGCACTGAATCGTTGCGAGCTGATGCGATAAACGTAGCATGTCTAAACCATCGACAATTTTTGTGCGCTGCGCTGGCTTTAACGCGTCTAAATTCGCAAGTACTCCTTCAATTGAACCGTATGTTTGAATAAGCTGTAGCGCCGTTTTCGGACCGATGCCTTTAATGCCTGGGTAACCGTCACTGCTATCGCCCATAAATGCTTTCACATCCGCAAAGCTCGCTGGTGCAATGCCGTACTCCTCAATGAAACGCGTTTCATCGTATAGCTCGTATTGCGTATAGCCTTTTTTCGTCAGCGCAATCGTTGTCGATGGATTAAGCAGCTGCAATAAATCGCGGTCGCCACTAATGACTGTAATTTTCGCATCATGCTTCCACTTTTCTACCATTGAGCCAATTGAATCGTCCGCTTCCATGCCGATTTGACCGAAATTCGTCCAGCCAAGCTCCACTGAAATCCTTTTCGCTAAATCAAACTGCGGCTTCATTTCCTCTGGTGGTGCTGGACGATTTGCTTTGTAGCCGTCGTACAGCTCATTACGAAACGTATGCGCTCCCATATCCCAGCAAATGGCGATATGCGTCGGCTGAAAAATGGTCTCTGCTGTCATGACATGGCGGACGAAGCCTTGTACGCCGTTCGTCGGTGTGCCGTCCTCTAAGCGAATGTATTGGTTCATTGCCGCCGATGCGAAAAATGAACGGAATAATAGCGCCATGCCGTCTACTAATAATAAATGTTTCATTCTCTAAATCCTCTCTCTGCTAGCTCATCTTTACTCTCACAATAGCCTGTACCTCAATATCGACATTTCCGCGCAATGCTTTACTAATCATGCACGTTTCCTCCGCCTTTTGTGCATAGCGCTGTGCGACGTCTTGTTTACGCGCTTCCGTATTGGCAGCAAGCGTAATCGTCGGCATATGCGTAATTTGCTTATACGTAAATACACCGTTTGTCACGTCTACTTGTGCGTGCGATTGCAAATCAATTTGCGCCTCAATGCCACTGCGCTCAAGCATCGCCGCAAGCGTAATGATGTAGCACGTCGCCGCCGCACCGAGCAGCATTTCGTCAGGGTTTGTGCCGATGCCAGGACCACCCATATTCGTCGGGATCGATACAGTCGTCTGCAAATTGCCCGCATGAATCGTCGCTGAGTCGTTACGTCCACCTGTCCACGTCGTCTGTAATTGAAAATGATGAATCATTTCACAACTCCTTCCTTTATACTGAAAATAAAAACGTCTTTTTGAAAGGTTGTCGTCTATGAAAAAACGAATTGCCGGACTAGCGCTTGCTGCGGCGGCGTATTGCTACTTATCACCGAAACCTGCAAGCTACGCCGTACGTGCTGCATTTAAAAAAGGGCTTGCTGCTGCACCGCCAAACTTTCATGCACTACGAGCTCACTACTCCATAAACCGAAACTTGCGATATCGTTCCCATTTTAGCACGAACACGTATGATTTATTTGTAAATCGTACAAAACAGCAAAAACCGTTAGTTATTTGGGTACACGGCGGGGCTTACGTAGGTGGTGATAAAGAGGACGTCGCGATTTATGCATCGATGCTAGCTGCAAATGGCTTCGATGTCGCAACGATGAACTACGCGCTTGCACCGGAAGCAACGTACCCGACATCGCTTCTTCAACTAGCCGAGCTATACACACATGTCGTCACACATCACGCTGATACGATTAATCTAAACAACATTGTTTTCGCTGGCGATTCAGCTGGCGCACAAATTGCGGCACAGTTCGTCATCTCGCAGCTTGATGCAGCATATGCTAAAAAGATCACTGTACCACAAGTTGTACCACACACATCAATTACCGGTACGATTCTTTGCTGCGGTCCGTACGATTTAGCACAGCTTAATACGCTCAGCAGTAAAAAATGGCTCGCCACCTTGCTTCACCGCGCTGGCTGGGCATATATGAACGACCGACATTGGCAGACGTCTACACATACAGCATATGCATCGTTAATCGGACGCATTCCACCAAACTTCCCGCCGACGTTTTTAACAGATGGCAATGCATTTACGTTTACGTCGCATACACAATCACTTGCTCAAGAGCTTGCCGACAAACAAATCGAGCATGACGTCGTGTTGTATGATGAAGCGAACGCACAGCTTTTACACGAATATCAATTTTTGCTCGACACGCCACACGCACAGCAAACGTTCGAGCGGCTCGTGACGTTTTTAACACGCTCTTGTCGCAATTGACATTTAAAACGCGGTTCGCTATAGTAAAGCCCATCGACTAATAAAGGAGCGTCATTCATGGCTTTAACAAAATCACAAGTAATGCAAGCATTAAACAAAGGGAAATACGTGCGCTGGACGACGACAACAGGCAGCATCATCGTGCGCAAAAAGAACAAAACAGATTACGACTTTTTCGTATTTGAAGAAGGCGTAGAAGAAGCTGCACATTATTTAGGCTTCATCCATAACGTCATGCTTACAATGAACGATAAAAACTCAAACAAAGATTTTGAAATCGTTGACCCAGCAGACGTCGAAGTACAAAATTAATGAAAAGCGTTATCGGGAAAATGCACTTTCCTGATAGCGCTTTTTTGTACATCCATAACACATTGTTGTACTTTTCAATCGTCATTCTCACTCACCCAAGCCTTCCTTACCATTTCCTACATTTTGCAGAAAAAGAGACACCGTTGCTATTATTTTCCCGTATAGTAGTAGTAAAGCTATGAAAGGATGGTCGATTCATGCAAAAACATTACATGCTGCCGTCTTACGGTAAAAACGGCTGGCTTCGCTTATTATTCTTTTTCTTATTTTCAAATATCGTCATGATTGCGAGCGTTCTTCTTTTTTTATTACTCGTTACGACCGTGTCACCGACAATCGAGTTCATTGTAGACGAGGCAGATCCGCGCGTAATTTCGGCCTCACCGCTCGTTTCTTTCATATTGGAGCATATTGGTTTGCTCATCGCCTTTGTTGCGCTTGCGTTTTTAACGAGCTGGCTACTGAAGCGCCCGTGGTATACGGTGCTCACATCGCGCAACCGCTTCGACTTTAAAAAAATTGGTTGGGCGTTTGGCGTATTTTTCATCATGCTCGCAGCCATTCAATTTGTCGATTACGCGTTACATAAAGATGCGTACACATTAAACATTGACGGTGTCGGCACATTTATTTTATTTGCGATACTCGTCGTGCTGCTCGTGCCGATTCAAACGACGCTTGAGGAATTCATTTATCGCGGGCTCGGCGTACAACTAGTGGCGAAGTTTACACAGCAGCCATTTATTATTGCGCTCGTAATCGGCGGCATTTTCGGGGCACTGCATTTTGGCAATCCTGAAATGAATATGGGGGCGCTATGGATTGGACTTGATTACGTGTTCGCTGGCTTCTTTTTAACGTACATGTCAGTGAAGTTTAATGCGACTGAATACGCGATTGGAGCACATGCAGCAAATAACATTTTCCTTTATATTTTCATGACGTCAGATAATGTCGTTGGCGCTAACTTGCCGTCGCTCTTTTATGTTGATATGAGCGATGCAACGTTTTACTCATTTTTCATTTATAGCGTTTTATTTAACGTTGTGTTTTATTTACTTGTTCGTTGGCACGCACATCGCCATCGCCAGTCGCTCTCGCAGCACGATACATATTTATAAAACAAAAAAAGTGTTGGCTCGGAAACATCGATTTCCTTGCCAACACTTTTTTATTCACATACGTACACTAAACGTAAAAAATATCCTTTTGGCACGTTCGCCTGATCGACAATCGTAAAGCCTGCCTCTTTGAACATGTCGTCCATCGGCTCAATCGCCACGAACACAGCGCGGTCTGCAATGCGTCGTGCTTCCTTCACGATGGCGTACTGCTCATCATATGATGCACTCGTAAATAAATTGTACGGCATGTCGATAATCGCCACGTCGTAATGCTCTGTCACGTCCTCAATCGGTCCAAGCTCGACTGTACCTTCGTAACCAAAGTGTGCGATGTTTTTACGCGAGCCTTGTGCGACGAACCAGTTCATATCGCGTCCTAAAATCGGAATGTCCATCGACAACGCTTCGACTAACACTGTCCCGATACCACAGCACGGGTCAATCATCGTTACGCCTTCTGGTCGCGGCGCTGCAATATTCACAAGCGCACGAGCAAGACGTGTGCCAAGCGCTGTTGAATAAGAATGCGGCTTTACTTGATGCTTTAACCACATCGGCTCCGTTTTCTCAAGCGCACCGAAATGCCAAACGCCGTCCACCTTCACAATACCAAACACGCAATCGGCACGCTTTAAGTCAGGCTCGCCTGGAATGACGTTGCCGAGTGTACGCTCCGCTAGTTGACGCTCTGGAAACGGATGCTTCGGCTCGTCACCTAGTGCTGCACTGTTAAGCGACAGCACGCGAAACGTTTCACCGTCATACGTTAGCTGTTCTGCAAACGGCACGATGTCATCAAGCGCCTCGCCACTTGCAAGCACTGTTAATTTCGTTTTAATAAACGGGCTGCGGTCAATCGCTACGTCAACATCACTTAGCACATAGCCCGCTCCACTGCTCGTACCGAAAAAGCTGCGCTGTTCTAGTTGCACAAGCTCGTATTCATCCACTTGCCAAGTATATACATATAAAAATTTCGTCATTACGCTTCAATCGCCTGTACAAGCTGTGCTACAAATGCCTCTAACTTTTGTAAAGTTTGCTCAATCGTTTGGTTTTCATCGTAATCATTCATCGCGTTTAGGCTAATGTTAATTTCCCAAATGCCTTCGTCGCCTGCGAACATCGCGCCTGACACTAACCCTTGTGCTAAGTTACCTCGTAAAAATTCCTTTAGCTTTTGACTCGCGCTTTTTTTATAGCGTAAACCAAATAACGCCATTGGAACTTCAAATGCTTCATCAAACTCTAGCGCCACCGCGTCCATTTTTAACGCTTCAAACGCAGGTGATTCCACATACAAATACTCTGATTGATTTTGCCCAAAGTAGCTAAGCGGCTGCTGTAAAAAATCCGCATCTGCTACTGCGATCAATTCCTCTGTTTCTTTATTTAAACGTTCTAATACTGTAAATTCCATTTAGGTCGCTCCTTTATCGTGCGTTTAATCCACATTCTATAGTAACGTGATTACGACAAAAAAGCCACTAGCAGTACTAGCAGCTTATAGCGGTTGCAATGTTTCATATAAAATGCGTCGCAGCTCACTCGTGTTCGTCACCGACTGGATCATCGAGTTCATGTACGCATCTTGCACTAAATTCATGTAATGCCACTCATAGCCTTTCGTTCGCGCATATGCATGTAAAAAAATGCGTATTGTACGCCCATTGCCTTCACGAAATGGATGTAGCATATTGAGCTCTGCTTTAAAATACGCCAGACGCTCAGCTGCTTGTGTCGTCGTTTCCCAGCTGCCCTCTCGCTTCATCTCTGCAAATAATTCATCTGCCATATCGTCTAAAAACTGGGCTTGGCAAAAGCGCGTGTTGCCTTTTGATAGCTGCACGTCGCGGAACTCGCCCGCAAACGTGAAAATATCTTGAAACAAATGATGATGTAACGCACAAAATGATTGCTTCGTAAACTGCTTAATTGTGTAGCGTTCTGTTTCCACTTGCAAGGCGCGAATCATAAAGGCGTATTGCTCAGCTCGCTCCAACTGCTCAATCGTCGTGATGCCGAGCTTATTGTTTGTCAATAAGTAATCGTCATCAGCGCCAAAGTTATACCTTTGCATTCAGTGCCTCGCGAATCATCGATGGTGTCAGCTTTTTTTTCGAATTAATGACTTCTAAAGCCTGCAATGCGAGCGATTTTTCAATTTGAAAATTTTCAAGCGACAAGTTTTTCGAAACGCGCTTAAACGCTGGGGATTCTAACGTTAATTTCGTCACAAAATTCCCTCCTCAATACGTTAATTATACCGTAAATGCACACGTCACACATGTGAAATGATTGCGACAATTGCATAAAAAAAGGCACTAGCAGACAGTTCTACTAATGCCGATTCATTACGCCTCTTTTGCTTCGATCGTCTCTGTCACGATAATGGAATCTTTCACCGATTCGACCATCGAGCAGTTTTTCGTCGCCATATGCAGCGATTTTTCTAACACTTCTTGCTTTAAGCCTGTACCTGTTACAACGAAATGCACAGCGATTTTCATAATTTTATCAACTTGGGCTGGGTCGCGCTCCACGTCTGCTGTAAACGAAATGTCTGTGAATGCAATGCGCTTTTTCTCCAAAATTTTCTTCAGTACGCCACCGCTACAAACTGCGACTGCTGACACAAGCAGCTGATACGGACGGAAGCCGATTTCCGCGTTGCCCGATACCGTTAAATCGCCAAATTCAAAGCGTGTCGTAAACGCACCTGTTTCTGTTAATGTATAGTTCATGTCCTCACCTCCTCGTCTATCCTACCATAAAATGATGCAGGAAAAACGCTAAAAAAAGAAGGCATACGACATGAATTGCCTCATGCCGTACACCTTTTTACGCATTATGATTAACGCTCTTTTGCGTATTCTGCCGCTGCGGTAAACACAACGTCTGATGATGAGTTCAGTGCTGTTTCACAAGAATCTTGCACGACGCCGATAATGAAGCCGATGCCGACAATTTGCATTGCGACGTCTGCTGGCACGCCAAGTAAGCTTGCTGCAAGCGGAATGAGTAGTAATGAACCACCTGGCACACCTGAAGCTCCTGCTGCTGAAACGGCTGATAGCACGATTAAAATAACAGCCGTCCATAAGTCTACTTCAATGCCTAACGTATGTGCCGCCGCAAGTGATAACACCGCGATCGTTACGGCTGCACCTGCCATGTTAATTGTCGCCCCAAGTGGAATCGATACAGAATATGTATCTTCGTCTAGCTCTAACTTTTCACATAGCTTCATGTTCACTGGGATGTTCGCTGCTGAGCTTCGTGTAAAGAATGCAGTAATCGCACTTTCACGTAGCGTCATGAACACAAGTGGATACGGATTGCGACGCGTTGCAAGGAAAACGATTAACGGATTCACAAGTAACGCTACAATCAGCATACATACAACTAGCACGACAATTAATCGCGCATATTCACCTAATGTCGATAAACCGCTTACCGCGACAATATTAAACATTAAACCTAAAATACCAAACGGCGCTAATTGAATAACCCATTGTACGTTTTGAAATTGCCTCTGATACATTCGTAATGACCGTTTTTGTCGTATCGCTCGCCGCTTTCAATGCAAAGCCTAGCACTAATGCCCACGCTAAAATACCGATGTAGTTCGCATCTGCAATTGCTGTTACAGGGTTGTTTACTAAGCTCATAAATAACGTTTCAAGCACTTCACCGATACCACTCGGTGCTGAAATTTCCTCTGTTGATGCTGGTAATGTCAGCTTCGTTGGGAATAAGAAGCTTGCAACCACTGCTACAAACCCTGCTGATAACGTCCCGATTGCATACAATACAATAATTGTACGCATGTTTGTTTTCGCGCCCGCTTTATGCGTTGAAATCGCGTGAATTACCAAAACAAATACTAAAATCGGTGCAACTGCCTTTAATGCCCCTACAAATAATGTACCGAGTAAACCGATTGCTGTTGCATTTGGCACAACTAATGCCAACACAACACCAACGATAATCCCGGCAATAATACGCATGACTAAACTCAAGTTCGTCCATGCTTGCCAAATACTGCCCATGATATTTCCTCCAAATGCTGTTTAACTATTCACACGCTACGCTTTCACTACGCCTACGTACATAAGCTAATCGAATAATATACATCATCCTAACACATGCCTTCATTTTTCGCTATATTGAAATACAAAAATATGTACATTTGTTTTTCTAGAGCGCACAAAAAAGCAAGGCTGCATGATGCAACCTTGCCTTCGTTTATCACAATGCTTACGACATCATTTTCATGAGCATGTCGTAGAACATAACTCCAAATGATCCAATTGCGTACAATACTCCCATGCCAAATGCAGATCCTAGTACAACGATTGCACTCGGTTTTTTAAATTCATCGACTAGCGGCAGCTCTTTAACGCGACGTGTTGTGTTTGTTATGTTTGTCATTCTAAACGCCCCCTAAAGTAAGTATGATCATGCTCGCCAAAACGTGTGTGATATTGTTACAAAATCACTTTTATTGTTCTTTAAGTGATTTTCTTGTTGTACATATCATATACCACGTTCACATTTTTTTCAAACTTTTTAATACTTTTTAATAATTTATTTTTAGTGATGCACGAAAAGCTTGTTGTTACAACGCTCTTCCCACTTCCATTTCACACTAAAAATAAAGCTCTCGTCTCTTGTATACACATCACTTTGAACAAAATTGATATAAATTTCGGAATACCTCGAAAAAAATGCATCCAATTTTTCCAATTCATTTTCGCTAAATAGGAAATTTAGCGCACCATTATTATGGGCTCTTTTATAATAAACTTTATGTAATTGTAATTTTTTAATGTGGAAATGATACTTTTGCGCTATAATCACACTATGCTTTTAGTGTAGATTACTAATAAATTTGAAGGATATTATCACTAAATTCAACATAACTAGATAGAGGAGTACGTTAGATGAAAGAACGATTATTAAAGCCTTCTTTAGCAAGAAAATTAATCTTAATATTACTACTATTTTTAATGATTCCTTCCCTTATTCTTGGCGTCGTCGCTTATGAAAGCATCGTCAAAAATATTAAAGAAGAACAAGTAAAGTCTGCACAAACAAGTTTGCAGCTATTAAACAAACAAATTAACGACGTCATTACTCCAAAAATTCATGACGTAAATTATTTCGCAGCACAATTCTCAAAGGACATGCTAGATGAGCCAAACAGTGTGAGAGTTCGCGCCACGCTTAACAACTACTTAGAATTACACCCTGAAACATTGATGGCTTATATCGGCTCAGCGGAGGGCGCTATGGTTCGTATGCCCACGTTCGAGTATGCGAGCGACTATGATCCGCGTGTTCGTCCGTGGTATATGAGCGCAGCCGAATCAAATGAGCCAATCGTAACCGCTCCTTACATTTCATCAAGTACAGGTGAGTTAATCGTAACTATCGCCAAGCAGTTGGATGATAAATCTGGTGTACTTGGTATCGATTTAAGCTTACAAACATTAGCTGACGTGGCCAATGCGGTTGAAATCGGTGAAAAAGGCTACGTCTCACTGCTCGATACGTCTGGTTTATACATTACGTCACCACATGTGGAAAGCGGTACAGAAGCAACGGAGCCGTTTGTAAAAGAAGTTTATGCACAAACGTCTACAATTTTTGAGGATGACGAAAACACGGTTATTAGCGTAACGAACGAGGCAACGAACTGGAAAGTGATTGGTACAACATTTTTCTCTGAAGCAAAAGCAGCCGCTTCTTCAACGCGTATTTTAATCGCAATCATTATTAACATCTTCCTAATTTGCGGCATTATTTCAATGTACTTCTTTATCCGTTCCATCACACGTCCAATTAGCGAATTAAAAGAAGCGACAGAAAAAATGAGCAAAGGTGATTTAACGTCGCATGTGAACATTCATACAAATGATGAAATCGGTAGCTTATCGCAGTCATTCAATGAAATGAAAACAAACATCGCAACGCTCGTACAAGAAGCTTCGACTAACTCAACAGAAGTAAAAGACGCCGCTCAGCTTTTATCAAATAGCACAGTGGAATCAATGGCCGCATCACAGCAAATCAGTGTGGCGATGAAACAAATTTCGGAAAACACCGATGCCCAGTCGTCGATGATTGATGAGACAATTTCAACGATTTCATCGATTGCAGAAAACATTTCAGAAACAGCGGATCATACACATGAAGTGCTCGACTTATCTCAGCAAGCAACATCGCTCGCAGTAGAAGGTAGCGATTCGATTTCAAAAACGGTATCGCAAATGTCGTCGATTCAGCAGTCTGTCTCGTTAACAGACGAAAAAATTCGTACGCTGTATGATCGCACGAAAGAGATTGGCTCGATTTTAGATGTCATTAGCTCGATTTCAGACCAAACGAATTTACTCGCGCTCAATGCCTCGATTGAAGCAGCACGTGCAGGCGAACATGGTAAAGGCTTCGCAGTCGTAGCCGATGAAGTTCGTAAGCTCGCTGAAAGCTCTCAAGCATCAACGGCAAAAATTGCGACATTGATTGCAGCCGTTCAACAAGATACTGCTCAATCCGTACAGTTTATGGAACGCGCAAATGTCGAAGTCGCGTCTGGTATCGATATTACAAAAGAAACGTCTGTGAAGTTTGAAACAATTTTACAAAGTACGCAGCATATGACGCCGCGCATCGAATCGATTGCCGCTTCTGCTGAGCAAATGGCAGCAGCGCTACAGCAAGTCCATGCCGCAACACAGCAACTAACAGGACAAGCACAAGAAAACGCATCAGTGGCAGAGGAAGTATCCGCTTCTGCTGGTCAATCGTCTATTGCACTCGCGCAAATTGAGGATGCTTCGGCAAACTTAAACCGCGTCGCACAGGAGCTAGACGTTGCCGTAAAACGCTTTATTCTATAAATAAAAATGGCGATGAAAAAGGAATCCTTTTTCATCGCCATTTTTTTATGCTAGCACAGCGGATGTACCGTCGCCGTCTTCCTCTTCTTCAATATCACCAACGATTTCTGTTAAAATATCTTCCATCGTGACAAGACCGATTGTGACACCTTTGTCATCTGTTACAAGTGCCATATGCGTGCGCGTTTGCTGCATTTTTAAAAACACATCTTTAATCGACATCGTGCCTTTAAAGCGTGGAATGTCATGAATAAACTTATCGACTGCATTGACGCGACCTGCCGCAATATCCGTTAACATTTCCTTCGTATTAATGAAACCAATAAAGCCCGTCACACCGCTGCGTTGGTCTGTTACAGGATAGCGCGTGTATTCTTGTTCATCGATAATGTGCAGCATTTCCTTTAGCGGCAAATGCTTCTCTAGCGTAATCATATCCGCGCGTGGAATCATAATTTCGCTTAAGTTACGCTCATCAAAGCCGAAAATATTTTCTAAATACGCAAGCTCGGTTTGGTTAATCTCTCCGCCCTCATAGCTTTGCGTCACAATAAGCTTTAGCTCATCTTCTGAAAATACTGTATCATGCCCTGCTGGTTTAACACCAAACATTCTCAGTAATAAACGAGCGGAGCCGTTTAATACGCGAATGAATGGGCGTGTTACCATACCGAACCAATAGAGCGGTGGTGCAAGCAGTAACGTCATTTTTTCTGAGTACTGGATTGCGAGTGTCTTTGGTGCAAGCTCTCCTAGTACAACGTGTAAAAACGTGACGATTGCTAGTGATAAACTGTACGATAATGCCGTTGCCGCAGCTTCAGGTACGTCAAAGCGCTCCATTAACGGTGCAAGCATTTTCGCTACAGTCGGTTCACCGAGCGCACCTAAAATTAAGGCGGTCACGGTAATGCCGAGCTGACATGCCGATAAATAATAATCTAAGTCTTTCGTTACTTTTTTTGCGATGATTGCTTTTTTATTGCCTTCTGAAATGAGTTGATCGATGCGCGACATACGCACCTTTAAGATGGCAAACTCTGCACCTACGAAGAACGCAGTAAGAATAATGAAAATTGCTACAAGAATTAAGTTAATTACGATGATACTGTCCAATGATATCCCTTAAAGGGTTCACCTCCAAAATGTTTCGATCTTCGCGTGCTATGCGTGTTGATTAGCTTGTTACAGCTCATCGATTTCGATTTCAGCTGCTTCTTTTTTGTTAATGTATTGCTTAAACAAAACTTCCTTCACTTGATGGTTGTCCATGTCTACGATAACCCACGTATGCTCACCGTGAATAATTTCACTGCCAACTGCTACTGTGTCCACGTTTTTATGCTGCATCCATCCACCGATTGTATCGATGTCTTCGCGGTCATCAAATTCTAAACCGAAGCGATCTTCTAGCTCATCTAAAATAACACGTCCGCTAATAATGTATTCGTGGTCGCCTGTTTTGCGAATTTCATCGACTTCATCGTCATCAAACTCATCGCGAATTTCACCAACCAGCTCCTCTAATACGTCTTCCATCGTTAACACACCTGACGTGCCTCCGTATTCATCAATTACGACCGTCATATGCACTTTCACCTGCTGCATTTTCAGTAGCGCATCTTGAATGCTCGTTACTTCAACAACGTATGGAACGCTGCGCACGTATTCTTCTAAACGCGCTTCCTTATTGCTCACAATATGACTAAGCAGCTTTTTCGCGTTGACGATACCGATAATTTTATCTTTATCGCCGTCTTCTACCACTGGGTAACGCGTGTAGTTATGCTCATCTAAAATACGAATAATTTCCTCATACGTCATATCTTTATCGATGACGATTAAGTCCGTTCGCGGTACCATGATATCTTTAGCGACGCGCTCATCGAATGAGAAAACGTTCTCTAAATATTGTAGCTCGGTTTGATCAATGGCACCGCCTTGGAAGCTTTGTGCCATGATGATTTTTAATTCTTCCTCTGAATACGCCTGTTCATGCCCTGCTGCTTGTACGCCAAAGCCACGCAGTAATAAGCGAGACGTGCCGTTTAATGCCTGAATAAACGGATACATCACTTTACCGAACCAATAAAGTGGTGGTGCAAGCATTAATGTCAGCTTTTCTGAAAACTGAATCGCAAGCGTCTTCGGTGCCATTTCGCCGATTACGACGTGTAAATAGCTGACAATTAATAATGAAATAACGTATGCTGATGCCGAAGCAACCGTGTCTGATACATTTAGCCAGTTGAAAATTGGATACATGAGTTCTTTAATGTACGGCTTTGTAAATGCACCAAGACCAAGCGCCGTTACCGTAATACCAAGCTGACATGCCGATAAGTAATAATCTAAATCCGTTGCTACTTTTTTCGCTGTTACTGCTCGTTTGTTTCCCTCTAAAATAAGCTGATCTAAGCGCGACGTACGCACCTTTACGACCGCAAATTCCGAGGCAACGAAAAAGGCCGTTAACCCTAAAAAGATAATTAATAAAATGATATTTACAATGGTGTTTATGTCCAATCAGTTCCCTTTTAAAATAAGGGATTCACCTCCAGAAAAAATTTAGCACATGCTACATAAGTAGAACGTGATGCTTCTTATTTGTTCAGATTGAAATTAGTGTATAACTAGCTATATCCATTCATCAATCGCTTCTAGTAAAATTATATACTTCCCACCCGATTGATAGCAAATATTCACGCATAATAGATATAAATAGTTTGAAAGAGCATTTCTTTCTACATGCGGCATTTTCTACACGTTGTACAGCTTTTCATACATAAACGCATAAAAGCGCAAATAATTGAATAGAAAATCGTTTGGCGTCACGTCTTACTACGAGTAGTTTCACCGTAAATTTTCCAAAAAAAAAGCTGTGCTAATTGTCCAACTCGACGTTTAGCACAGCCCCATCTTCGTTACGCTGTCGTTTTAAAAAATGACACTTCCTCTTTCAATGTTGTCGATACGCTATGGAGACGTTGCACAAGTGACATAATTTTCACCATTTCGTACATTTGCGCCTCTGCATTGGCCGTCATTTCCTCGGCACTCGCTGTCGATTCCTCTGAAATGGCGGCGACGTTTTGTAAATTCGCCACAACTTTTTCCTTCTCTTCCACGATGTACGCAAGCTCTGTCATAAATGTTTGAATATGGCTCTCTACCTTGTCCATGCAGTCCATTTGAAGTACGAATGAATCTTTCGTACTCACAACGGATTTCGTTTGCTGCTTTAAAATCGTTGAGTTGTTATACACGAGCATTTTCGTCTGCTCTGATTCGTGTAAAATGTTGCTGACGATTTGCTGGACTTGCTCCGTTTCACGACGCGACTGCTCCGCTAGCTTGCGAACTTCCTCTGCGACAACGGCAAACCCTTTTCCGTGTTCCCCTGCTCGTGCTGCTTCGATCGACGCATTCAATGCAAGCAAGTTCGTTTGTTCCGTAATGCCTTGAATCGACAGCATCACCGTATCAATTAATGCTATATGCTCCGTTAATGCGTGCATTTGCTGCTCCATTGCGCGGTTGCCACTGTTCGTTTCTTCATTGTCAGCGTGTAGCTGCTCCAGCTGTTTATTGCCGTGCTGCACTTGCTCAACGGATTGCTGCACGCTTTGTAACATGCGCTCGGCTACGCTGTATAGCTCATCAATTTTCATGCTAAACGTATTCATCTCGCGGCTCGCTGTGTCTAAATGCGTCGCCTGTTTTTGCGCACCGACTGCCACTTCATGAATCGTCTTTGTCATTTCCTCACTTGATGCTGACACTGCCTCGATGCCGTTACGTGCCTGCTCGCTCTCTTCCTCGACTTTTTGTGCTTGCTTTGCGACTTGCTGCACGATGCTATGAACTTGTGAGCGCATCGTGTTGTAGCTTTTACTTACAAGCCCAATTTCATCATTTGCTACTTGCTTCTCGTCAATTGCTGATGTTAAATCCCCTTGTGCAGCGTCTGTTAATGCTTGCTCCAGCTGCGCAATTGGCTTTAGCTGACGACGAATTGCCACAAACATAATAAATGCAATGAGTAGTGCCATCATCGCTGCTGAAATGGCCGATAGCTTCAACGTTGAATAAAAGCTCGCCATGACCACCGATAGCGGAATGAATGTTTGTACGAGCAATACTTGATGGTGCTGTCCAATATTTGCAGGAATGAATAAAGCATACGCATCCTCATCAAAAGTCGGTGCATATACATACATATCGACTACGTTTCCATCATTTACTTCATCAATGACGCGTTGACCATCTGACATATAATTTACTAACGAATCACCGCTTTGTATTTGCGGATTATTCGTATCGACAATAATTTCACCCGTTCCAGTCGTCACACGCTGAATTGCGCCGTCTGGAATGTTGCGCTCAATAATGCTGTTTAAATAATCAGTCGCAACGTGCGTCATCGAAACCGCAACAACCTCACCGTTTGAAACGACTGGGTGTGCAAGTGTAATGACGCGCTGCTCTTGTCCTTGCACCGTTACTGTATGTGGCTCGCTAATGATTGGCGCTTGAATGTTCATCACTTGCTCATACGACGATTCTGTCATCGATACCGTTTCATCCATTAGCACAATCGCTACGCTTTCTGGCTGTGCTACAAGCTGCGCTGCGAAATAACCTTGTGCATTCACGTATTGCTTATGTGGCTCGCTTATTTGTGCAAAGCGCGACTGCTGCATCATCATTGAATAGCTGACAACGCCTTCATAATACGGTAGCGTTCGACTTTTGTAGTTCAGTAAAAGTTCCGACGATAAGCGATTGCCTTCAAGCTGCGCTAACAACAGCTCACTATCTGCACGCATGACCGTCATTAAGCTTGCCATATAAAGACCTATCTCACTCGCTGTTTTTTGTGCGGACTGCGCGATGAGTTGCTCACCTGTTTCCTGTCCTTCTGTATACGCAATGCGATTTGTAATGACATTGAAAATCGTAAATAGTAATAAAAATGAAGCGATTGTCATTAACGACAGCTTCATGACAATACTTTTCCTCTTCATCATAAACGTCACCTCTTTTTTCAAGTAAAAAGACCTACATACTTTATGTGAGAAAATATAACACGAAGCACAAAAGCTGTAAATCATCACATGAGTTTGATGAAGCTCCATCGTTTTATTAGTTTTTTGCGTCACACCATTTATTATGATGGCGCTTTCTTCACGTATATTGCGGACATGTTGCGCTTTTAGCTGTCCTTACGATTTCATAAAAATGTATGACGACATGGCCGGGTACACTTTCCATATGTGTGTCACCGCATGTGCGCACGAAAATTTTTTCCAAGAAGTCTCTCCACACGCTCTCTCTCTGCTATGACAAAGTCGCATTTATTTCCGTTTCACTGCTGAAAACAGCCGATTCAGCTGTATAAAAAGGGCTAATTCAATACACCTGGAGTTTTGAAATGATATGTTTTCACCGAAACGTTTCAATCAATGGAAATGTGGTTATAAACGAGTGAGGAGGTGTTATGATGTGGAAAAAATTCTCAATCCTCATCTTTAATAATAAAACGTGGGTCATTACGCTACAGTACATGCTCATTTCTTGCATTATTTTAGGTATCGTCATTTTAATTGATACCGGCACATTGCAAGCAGCGCAATACATACCGTCCATTTTCTTAACAAAAGTAGGCTTAGCGACGACCATTTTATCTGCACTCGCAGGCGCACTTTTATCGATGACGGTATTTACGTTTTCGACGATTATGACGATCGTAAACTTTTACTCAAGCAACTACACAGCAAGTACGATCGATGACTTCGTGAAATCCGATATTGTGTTAAAAGTACTCGGTATTTTCATCGGTGGCTTCTTCTATGCGGTGACGGCACTTTTATTTATGCGCGAGACGTATGAACATGACTATGTAATCGCAGGCTCAGTCGGCGTCGTATATGCACTCGTTTGCGTTGGCTTCTTCGTCCGCTTCGTGCAACAAATTTTATACGGCGTACAAAGCACGAATTTAATTAAAGATATTTTCGAGGAAGCGATTGAGCTGATTCGGGTAGAAGTGCAAGCACGCCAACAGTTCGCTGATGCGACGCCACAAGTTGCCGCGCTGGAAGTACCGCTTCGTGCGCACGCGACTGGCTACGTTAGTGCGATTCATTATGAGGAGCTATCTAAGACGATTCGTCCATTCGATGGCGTCATTAAAATTCATACGCGCATGGGGCAATTTACGGTAGAGGATGCTATCATCGCGACGTTATATATCGAGTCAGAGCAAGATGCACTTGATGTTTCGAGCTACTTCGTCATACAAGATGCAAAAATTCCCGCCATTGATTACAAATACCACACAGCCCAGCTCATTGACATTACGCTCAAAAGCTTACCACCTGGCAAAGCGGACTTAAACAACGCCATTCACTGCATTCGCAAGCTAAGTGTGTTAATGGCCGAGCTACTGCAAGCAGAAGGGCAATTCCTCTCAGCAGGCAAAGATACGGACAATCTTATTTATACAGTAGCAAGCACAGAGGAAGAGCTCTATTATGCATACAATCAAATCATTCCAGCCGCAGAAAATGAAATTTCGGTCATGCTCGCGCTGTTTGATGGCTTTTATACGATGAAGCGCATTGCCTCACCTGACAATGCAGAAGCGGTCGAGCAATTTGCGACGCATGTGTATGAACGTGTTGCACCAAACTTCCCTGACACGCTCGACAAAAAATATTTACAGCGCACGTTTGAGAAAATGACAGTATCGTAAAAAAAGTGTTAGCGAAGAACATTCTCCGCTAACACTTTTTTATACGTTATATTGCTGAAGCGTTTCTTCAAACAGCTTCACCGTCTCGGTTAACTGCTCGCACGTTTCATGTAGCTTGTTGACGCTTTGTTGCTGTAGCACAGATGTATTGTGTACATCATGCAAGCTCGTCACAACCACTTCACCTGCTGCGGTTGATTGCGTAATCGAGTAACTAACATCCTTTGCCGTTTGTTGAATCGTCTCGGTCGTTTGCACAACACTTTGCACATTTTGCATAACATGGTCCGTCTCTACTAAAATGTGAGAAAGCTCCTCGCTAATGGACTGTACTTCCTCAGCGCCTTTCGTTACTTGCGTCGTCGTGCTTTGCATGTTCGTTAGCACCGTTTCGGTCATCTGCTTAAAGCTGTTGATATGCTGACGAATATCATCGGTTGAATACTTCGTTTGCTGGGCAAGTTTTTTCACTTCCTCGGCAACGACCGTAAAGCCTTTGCCATGCTCGCCTGCTCGTGCTGCTTCAATCGACGCGTTCAGTGCAAGTAAGTTCGTTTGATCGGCAACGCCTTGAATCACATCAACAATTGCTTCAATGTCGCGGTAACGCTCACCTAATGTTTCGACATCATGCGCCGTTGCTTCCACCGTTTCGCTCATATGCTGCACATTCGTTGAGACAGCTGCGGTATGATGTGTACTACGTTCAATTAACTGTGCCGTTTCACGCAAATGTGTCACGGCATTTTGCACTTCTGTCGTCACGGTCATAATTTGCTGCGACATCGTGTCCATCGACTGTAGCATATCCGCTGATAACGCGTGCTGATGCTGTACTTGCTTATCAATCATTGTCATGCTATCACCGAGCTGTGCTGTTGACGTTTCAATCGTGTTTGCGACATCATTCATCGCATACGTCGCGTTCGTCACGTCCCCACCAACACGATACAAACGCTGAATCATGCCCTTTAACGCCGTAATCGCTAAATGATACGTGCGTCCAAATAATGTAATGCTCGTATTTTTTGATAAATTTACGCGCGCCATCGTATTCTCCGCTGTACGTAAATCACCTTTTTGTAAGCTAAACGTCGCCTCGCGCATCGAACTAATTGGCGAAAGCAGCTTGTATAAATACACACCTAAACACGCCATAATGACTGCACTTAACACGACAATGACCGTGAATACAACGGGCATAAGCGCCTCTAATGCCCGCTTTTGAATGCTGCTAATGGATACGAGCGAATCATCAACACCAAGCAACGCAAACACTTCACCATTTTTATTTTCAAGCGGCACGTACGATGAAATTAAGTCACCTAACTCGTCCATATAGTCATGCTCCGAAAACGAGCCGTGCTGTTCAAATCCTTCAACAATTTTGTCGTAATACACACCGTCAATCGGCTCGCCAATCGCGTATGTATCGTCTGAATTTAAATCGCCTGCATCGACTAACGTTGTTGCCTTTTCTTCCCCTGCTTTTGGCGGCCCAGCTACATAAATATACGTAATCGGATTATGCTCAAGCATAAGCGTTAACTGTTCTTGTAGTTCATAATAAAGCGCACCTTCCTCGGGATTTTTCGCAAGCTCCTCATACGCGGTAACGTCGATATTTTGCACAAGCTCCTGCGCTGTTAATGTCGCTTTTTCCATATACGAATACTGGACGATTGAATTCGTCGCCCAAATTAATGTTGCCCCAATAACGACGACAAGCACGGTGACAATTGCCACAAAGCCCACTGCAATTCGCGTTAATAACGGATTATTTTTGAAGTTCATCTACTCATCTCTTTTCCTCATCTTTTATTGATGTTTAATCTAAAAGACTATTCCTATAGTAAACGAATTAATTCGTTAGTTCTACTCATCTCGGCAACAAATAGCGAATTTTCTTGCATAAATTTTATATATTTGTCATTCTCACAATTTCATGCTCTCTTTTTTTCACTCATCATGATATTTTTTGAAAGTTTCATGTTTATTTCCATCTGAAAAAGGTTACACATATAGCGAGCGCACTTTTGCTCTACACAAAAGGAGGAATCGTACTATGTCAGAAGAGTTACAAAACGTGAACCAGCACATCGAAGATTTATCCGCAGAAGAAAAGGAAGCGATTTTGAACGACTTTAACGATTTCAAAAACTATTTAAATGAACAATTATCAAAAGGTAAAAAGCTCGGGCTAAGCGATGAGTTTTTAGCGAAAAGCGCCAAGTTTGTAGCCGACCATTTAGCGAAAAATGAGGAGCCACGCAACCGCGAGCAAAAGCTTTTACAGGAAATGTGGAACGTAGCCGATGAGGACGCGAAAAAGCATATCGCCCTCGTACTCGTAAAAATGGTGCAAGTCTAAACCATTCACAAAGCTTTTATGCGCTTGCATGAAAGCTTTTTTTACGCTTTCTCTGTCGTTCGTGGTATACTTGAACGTACGGCATCGTATAAGACGATGATAAGGAGAGAAAACATGAAAAATTTCAAACAAGAACTACCAGAAAACTTTAACGAACTGAAAAAATCAATTAATCGCACAGCGAACTGGGAAGAGCGTCTACAAGCGGTTAAAGAGCTTAGCGCCTACAAAACAGACGAAACGATTAAAATGCTACAATACACAGCTAAAGCAGACTTAGTAACGAAAGTGCGCGACGCAGCGGCAAAAGCATTAAAAGCAATGGGCGAAAGCGTACCTGCATACGAAGCTCCTAAAGGCGACCTCATCAAAGACGTGAAAAAAGTATTCATCCGCGTGAAGAAAAGCTTACCAGCCGATCACACAGTAGAAGATTTCAAAGTGAAGCTTGGCAAAATGCGTAGCGACATTTACAACACATACGAAGGCGAAATGGGCACAAAATTCGACGCATGGGTTGAAGAACTTTGGGCAAAAACAGCTACACGTAAATAATGCATGCAAAAAGGCGATGAAACAGTTAGTTGTTTCACCGCCTTTTTTATGTTTACATATGGTACGCACGACCATTCCCTCATAAAGAAAGGTCATATAGCAACTAGCGGCATCACCGTGCAAGCATTCCAATAAACGGAGCAGAAAATTGCACGTACAATCCAATCTGCTACAATTGAATTAATACATAGTAGGAGGTTTGATGATGACGAAAAATATTTTAATTACTGGTGCGGCAACAGGGTTAGGTCGCGCAACTGTGCTAAAACTAGCTGAACAAGGTCACAACATTGCAGTAGTAGATTTCAACGTCGAAGAAGGCGAAAAAACAGTGGCTCTTGCAAAAGAAGTTGGCGCGAATGCGTTGTTCATTCAAGCAGACGTGTCAAACGAGGAAAACGTTCAAAACTACGTTGCGAAAACGATCGAAGCGTTCGGCACAATTGATGTATTTTTCAACAATGCCGGCTTAATGATTCCGTTTCGCTTACTGCATGAGTACGACGAAAGCGAATACGACCGCATTATGAACGTGAACGTAAAAGGCGCGTTCTTCGGTGTGAAGTACGTCATTCCGCATATGCTTGAAAACGGCGGCGGTACAATCGTCAATACCGTATCGTCTAACTCATTTAAGCCAACTGCATACAACGGTGTGTACTCGATGTCAAAGCACGCATTAAACGGCTTAACGAAATCAATCGGGCAAGATTATCACGACAAAAATATTTTCGCAGTCGGTGTTGCACCGAACAATATGTTAACGTCGATTTCGAAAAACGCAGCGGTAACGTATACAGAGGAAATTGGCAAAGCAATTCACGCAACGACGCCACCGAACATCGCCGCAACAGCTGAGGAAGTAGCAGAGGCGATGATCTTTGCGATGAACAACGGCAAAATGCTGACAGGCTCGACAATTAACTGCGCAGGCGGACAAATTTTACTATAAAACGACAAACAAACAAGCGACGCGATGAATCATTCGCGTCGCTTGTTCTTATTAAAACTTTAAAATCTTTTTCATCGCCTGGTAACGATCGGTCACGTCTAGCTTTTTGTAAATGTTTGTAATATGGTTTTTCACTGTGTGGGCGCTAATGTGTAGCTTCTCGGCAATTTCTTGATTGCTATAGCCTTCGACGAGCAGCATGAGCACTTCGTTTTCTCGCTGCGTCATTTGAAATGCTTCGTAAACACCGTGCCTTGCCCAGGTGTCGATTCAATATCGATAATGCCGTTTAGCTTTTCAATATGCGACTTTACAATATCCATGCCGACACCGCGACCCGAAAGTTCTGTCACTTTTTGAGCTGTTGATACGCCTGATCTAAAAATTAAAAACAACGCTTCTTTATCACTTAAACGTTCCGCTGCCTCTGCCGTTAATAACCCTTTGTTCACAGACGATTGCTTCACCTTATTGACGTCAATCCCTTTTCCGTCATCAATAATTGTAATGACGACGTGGTTTTCCTCATGTGCTGCTCTTAATACGACGCGCCCTTTTCTCGGTTTTCCTTGTGCTAATCGTTCCTCTGGTAGCTCGATGCCATGGTCAATCGAGTTGCGCAACAAATGGATAATCGGGTCACCAATTTCCTCAATTAACGTACGATCGAGGTCCGTTTCTTTTCCTTCAATGATGAAATCAATTTCTTTCCCCGCTGTATTCGCCGTATCGCGCACCATGCGTGGGAAGCGATTAAATAGCTGCTCAATTGGCATCATACGCGTTTTCATCATGCCTTCTTGTAATTCCGACACGACACGGTTTAAATGATTCGTCACATCATCAAGCATTTCAAACTCGACTTCGTTATGAATGTTTTTTTGTGCAAAACGCCCGCGCACATCGACTAAACGCGTTTGATCAATGACAAGCTCACCGACTAAATTCATTAAAAACTCTAACTTATCAACGTCTACACGTACGGTCGCTGGCACTTTCAACTTCGGTGATAGCACTTTCTCCACTTTGTCTGGCTGCTGAATAGCTTGTGGCTGCTTTACGCTTTCGCTCACCTTTTTATGCAGTTGCTGCACTGTACACGCTTTTATTTCCGTTAACTTATTTAATACACCGTCTAACGCTTGTCGTTCATCGTTCGTCACAAACACGCACTGCATCACACCGTCAAACGTTTCAGTCGCTTCAATCGCTTCAACTGCTGGCTCAATAACAACGACGTCGCCATGCTCTGCTAAAACATTGTGCGTCACTAACGCTCGAACGCTTTTCATCATACAATTGTCCGTTAACGCAATGTGAATATCATATACGTGCTGCCCCGCTTCGATTGCTTCATTAATCGCAAGCTGCTGGTACTCATCAAGCTCGAGCGTTTTATGCGCCTCGTTCGTGCCTTCTGTTTGTGCACTTTTTTGCTCATGCTGTAGCTTTAACTTACGAAGCATCGGCTCAATATCGACTACATCACTCGCCCCTGCTACAATTTCTTCCTTCAGCTGACGCAATAAATCGGTACTGCTAAAAATTAAACCGACTAAACTTGTCGTCACAACCATTTTGCTTTGTCGAATGTTATCGAAAATGTTTTCTAAATGATGTGTAAGCTCCTTCATCTTTTCAAAGCCCATCGCCGCCGATGAGCCTTTTAACGTATGTGCCGCACGAAAAATCGCTTGAATCGTTTGCTCGTTCGACGGATCTTTTTCAAGCATTAATATTTCTGAATCTAATATTTGTAGCTGCTCGTCTACTTCATCTAAAAATACACCTAAATAATCCGATAAATCGAATCCACCCATTGCTTCACCGCCATCTTTTGTTAGCTCTTCCTCATCTATCAGGCTGCTGAACACGTCGAGGCAAACTTTCATAGCTTTCGGCGATTGCATACCTATAATTGCTGAATAACTTTATTTCTCTAGCTCATATAACACGTTCATTAAATTTAAAATACCGATTACTCGTCCGTCCGATTTTGCAAAATTAACAAAAATTTCTTTTTCTAACGTTTGCCCTAGTGGTTCCTCAATATGATCCTCATCAAAGTTTGTAACCATGCGTACTTCCTCTACAATTAAACCGATATGCTCCTGCTCACCTTGTACGATGACGATGCGACTTTTTTTCGTTCGTTCGCTAAGTTGCGGCATGTTAAAGCGCTTATGCAAATTAACAATCGGAATAATATTACCTCGCAAGTTAATTACACCTTCAATGGCCGAATGTGTTCCTGGCACTGCTGTAATTTCTGGAACTCTTAAAATTTCAACAACTTCTTTAATAGAAAAGGAATATAATTGATTGTTAATTTCAAACACAACATATTGCGCATTTTGTACATGCTCATCATAATCCATGCTCTACACCTACGCTTTCTATATATAAGATTATAGTACTATCTAATTGAATTTGAAATAAGATTACATTCCTATACAGGACATAAGTTATTTGTGCATATATGTATTGACTGCACATACTTTGTTATATACCCGTACAATCAGGACTTCGAAATAGGAATACATTCCTATCAATAAAGAAATATAGACACAACTTGTATACATGTGCAAAAAAGCCCCCTTAGCAAAAGTATATTTACTTTCATTAAAAGGGCTTTACATGATCATTTAAAAGCGCATTAATTCACGATTAAGATGGAAATAAAGAGACGATTCACTACATCATATGCGTCCATAAAAAAACCTACTCCTCAGTTCGAGAAGTAGGTTCTATTATTATTCAAACACCGCAACTAAGCGACCTTTTACTTCATGATTTTTTAACTTTTCTAGCCCTTTGTCGATTTCTTCAAATGGAATCGTTACGAGCTGCGGGTTCATTTTACCTGTCGCAAAGCAATCGTACACGCCTTGTAAATCTTCTACTGAACCGCCGTTGCTGCCGAGCAGTCTAATTTCTTTCGTAATCATCGTATACGTATTAATGTTTGACTGCAATTTGCCCATGCCGACAATAACGACTGTCCCTTGTGCACGCACTGCCTCAATACATTCAGCTGTCGTCGTATCAAAGCCTGCAAAGTCAACGATAACGTCACACTGCGCTTCAGCCATTTCTGGAATTGAATCGTATACTTTCGTTGCACCAAGCTCTTTAGCTAGCTCACGTGCTTCCGGTGTCACGTCCGTTGCATACACTTCACACCCTTTAATGAGTGCCATTTGTAGCGCGAACTGCCCTAAACCACCGACGCCGACGATGCCGACCTTAGAGCCTTCCTTCGCCTCACCAATCGAGAACAATGCGCGGTATGACGTAATGCCTGCATCTGTTGACGCCGCACCTTCCTCAAACGATACACCTTCTGGAATGATGACACATTGATCTGCTGGTACGCGCACTTTTTCCGCGTAACCGCCATCGTACGTATAGCCCGCTGTTACTTTCGTTTCGCGGTTCATCGGATTTGCGCCAACGCGGTCACCGACTTTAAACTGCTCGACACCTTCACCAACTTCAATGACAACGCCCGCAAACTCATGTCCCATAATGACCGGACCGTTCGGGAATAATGGCATCCAACCTGGATCTTGCAATGCCGCAACGTCTGAGTGACATAATCCTGCCGCTTTTACTTCAATAACGATTTGACCTGGAATTGCTTTTGGGTCTTCCTTTTCAATTAACTGTAACGGTTTGTTCGTACCTGAAAATAACCAACCTTTCAATACAATCGCCTCCAAATTGATTTGCATAATGGACTATCCTCTATATAATTCTATACGGCGCAGGCAATCTCCTTTTTTAACAATTTAAATTTATAGATCTTAACCATAACTTGGGGTTGCTTTCCACGCCGAGGCAGGCTTTCCGCGGGCATGACTTGAGCCTGTAGTCTCAAGCTCATGCTTTTCCCGCTGGAGTCCGCCTCTTGTTCCAAGCAACATTCATGTTCAAGCGTCAACCCCGGCTTATGATGATGAACCAAATTTATAACAACTGTGTCGCAAACTGTTTTTTACAATACAAAAAGCTGCCCGAGATGTACGTCTCGAGCAGCTTCTATCTTATAGGCTATCGCCAAAATCAGCGCGGAATTTCGCAGCTAATTGCTCTGGCCAATCTGTTTTTGCATTTAATTTACCGAAGAAGAAACGTAACACTTTTGGCTCTTCAACGAATTCCATACCGCCGATTAACTCACGGTTGTCATATAACCAAGCGATGCGGTCTACTGCGTATTTCACTTGTGATAACGTAAATACGCGGCGTGGCATTGCCATACGTACTAATTCCATATGCGCTAACGTTTCAACGCCATTTTCGTCACGTTGCTCAGACATCGTACCGCGCTCCATACCACGTGCACCACTTGCGATGTAGATCGCTGCTGCTAGTGCGCCAGCTGGGTAATCTTTTTGCGGTAAGTGCTCAAGGAATTTCGATGCGTCGATGTGACAGCCTAAGCCACCAGCTGGTAATACGACTGGTACACCTTTTTTCTGTAATTCATCTGACATGAACTTAATGAACTCTGGACCTTGAGAAATGTATTGCTCGTCCATCGTTTCTTCAAGACCAACTGTAATTGCTTCCATTTCACGAACAGACATACCACCGTACGTTAGGAATCCTTCGTAAAGCGTAATGAACTCACGCATTGCTAAGTAATCCTCTTCGCTGTTCGTAATAATACCGCCACCACGTGCAAAGCCTAGCTTACGTGCTGAGAAGTATAAAATGTGCGCTTGGTCTGCAAGCTCGCGCGTAATTTCACGAATTGATTTCTCTTTATATGCATCTTCACGTTGTTTAATGAAGTATAAGTTATCTGCAAGTAAGCTAATATCATACACTAATTTTAAGTTGTACTTGTCACATACTGCGCGAACTTCTTTTAAGTTTTCTACTGAGTGTGGCTGACCACCGATTAAGTTCGTGCCTGATTCCACACGTACGAACGCGATGTTTTCTGCGCCGCGCTCTTCAATTAACGTCGTTAGCTTCTCAATGTCCATATTCCCTTTGAATAAGTCTTCTGAGTTTAAGTTTAACGCCTCGTCTTTAAATACTTCTTCTACTGTACCGCCGTTTACTGTAATGTGCGCTTTTGACGTTGTGAAGTGATAGTTCATCGGCACCGTTTGACCTGGCTTTACTAGCACTTGTGAAATGATGTTTTCACATGCACGACCTTGGTGTGTCGGTAAGAAATATTTTGTACCGAATAGCTCTGTTAATTTATTTGATAAGCGCGTAAATGTCGCTGAGCCTGCATAGCTATCGTCCGCTTCTAACATTGACGCTTGCTGACGGTCAGACATCGCGTTTACGCCGCTGTCTGTTAACATATCCATATAAACATCTTGATTTTGAAGAAGGAATGTGTTGAATCCCGCCTCGCGAATCGCTGCAACACGATCCTCGACTGGAGGTAAGTTTAATTTTTGAATGATGCGTACTTTATGCATCTCTAACGGAATATTTTCGCCTGAGTAAAATGTAATTGACATAATAATCTCCTTCCAAAATTCACCGCTTTCGTACGGTGAGCAAACTACCCATATAGTACAACAACAATCGTTTGAAATGTTAGAAAATTCAATTTACGGAATTGTTTTTTTAATGAAGTAACGCATAAAAAAACCGCTCGAAAGTACTTTTCGAACGGCTCTTTCAATTAATCTCGCATCACTTTTATTAAACGCTTCGCTGCGCCGCGTGGACTCGACACGTCAATGAGTAGCTCCGCTGTATCAAGCACATCATTTTTTTCCACAGCAATTTCCTTGTCACCGTGCTGATATGTAAACAATGCCTTTTTCGTCGCTGCTTCATCGGCTGACGCTTCGACTTGTTGCTGTGACGTCTCGTCCTTTTTCGTCATAATCGACTTCAGCTCACCGAAATAACTCGCTGTCGATGCTTTCGCTGCCTCTAACTTTTGTTCATCAACATGTAGCTTGTTCAGTAAATTTTTCTTAAACATATGTACACCTACCAAATCAATCGTAATATTCTTACAGCCATTATCAAGCGTGTTGATTAGCTGATAAATGAGCAGTGAACTGATTGCGGCTCGCTTTCCTGGGGCTCGGCTCAAGCCTCCGCACCGCTCCTGCGTCGCGGCTTACGGGGTCTTGAGTCACGAGCTATTCCCCAAGGAGTCTCGCC
>JAXJTE010000143.1:0-5863 GCA_036309765.1 Caryophanon sp.
ACATATCTAAGTACGATTGTGGCAAATTGACAAGCTCAATAAGACGCATTGCCGTTTCGTCCTTTTGCTGCTTGTCCCATTTCAATAGCTTCGGCACGAGCGTAATGTTGTCGCGAATCGTCATATGCGGCATGAGCCCGATTTGCTGAATGACGTAGCCGATTTGACGACGTAGCTGCACTGCATTCATTTTCGATAAATCGTTGCCGTCTAACATGATTTTGCCGCTCGTTGGCTCAACCATGCGATTGATCATGCGCAGTGCCGTCGTTTTTCCGCTGCCGCTCGTACCGATAAAGGCGATAAACTCACCTTTTTCAATCGTCAACGTCATGTTGTCGACAGCCTTTTTGCCTCCTCGATATGTTTTCGTTAATTGTTCAATCGATAACATACAGTAACACCCCTTTTTCATCAAAAATCGTTGTTTTCCGTTCATGTTGCTCCGAAAAATTATGGACGTATAATAAATAAATGAATACGTCTGAACAGGCATCACTTTCTCGTAAAGAACGATGCCACATTTATTATTATAAAATAAGTGTATGAATATGTAAAATTCGTGCTTTTTCGAGCATATTTTACGTGGTGGGGAAATGGTAGCTAAACGTTGTCACGACGGAGTTTGCGTAGCTTTTGAAAGAAGGAAGCTGAAGCGCTGATTTTAGAAAGATAATCACTCCTAGAAAAGAATCGAGGCGTCGTTTTGTCGTAAGTAATCGATAACAGAAGCTGATTGAAATTTATAATGTGAACGCAGCTCGAAATAAGAGGCGGACGCCTGCCTCGATGTGAAGAGCACATTAACAAAACACTAAAATACATATACAATAGCTGTAAACATCGCGTAAGGAGGGCTGCTTTATCGAATTATTTACATTTCAAGCGCTACAACAACAAACCGATATTGTGCAAGACGTCATCATTGTGCGCGAAACGGTGACCGCGGAGACGTTACAGCAGAAGATGGCAATTGGCATTGTATTTGAGCGCTGTCATTTCATCGACTGTACGTTTTCGCATATTGATTTTACCGATGCATCGTTTTTACATTGCGACTTGTCGAACTGTATGTTTTCCAACAGTTTGCTTTACCGAACGGCGTTTACGAACTGCAAAATGGTCGGCACGAAATTTGTCGGCATGACGTTAACGGCGACGAGCTTTGTCGATTGCTTAATGGAGCGTGCGGCGTTTGAAGAAAGCGAGTGGAAGCATGTTACATATCAGGCGAGCACGTTGACGAACAGTGATTGGTATGCGGTGAAGCATAATCGCTTGCTCATTGATCGGTGCGAGTTAACGGACGCGCGCTTTGAAGAGACGACGTTGAACGGGGTAGATATCTCGACGTCGCAATTTTCGTCACTGCACATTGCAAAGGACGACGTAGAAGGCTGCATCATTCATAATGAGCAGGCGCCGATTTTGTTAGCGATTTGCGGCATTCGACTGAAAGAAACGGTCGATTAAGCGGGCGTGCGCGAAAAAAATTTATTACCGCTTAGCGCGAATTATTGCATTTATTTTTAAAATGTAGTTGACGCATTGGTTTTGAATGCTTTATGCTCAATATAGTTGATTGGATGACCAAAGACTGCTTTTCTCATTTTTGATAATGGAGAATGGCGGTCTTTTTTTATCGTATCGCGCCATATTATTTTGTTATATTAATTCTGAAAATTCTAAAATATGATTGCTAAGTAGTATGGGCGCGGGCTATAATCAAGCCATCGAACAATAACTGGTACGGACGTTACGACGTTCGGACAAAAGGGGATGGTTGAAATCGTTAGCTTCGATAATCCAATGCCATTGCATATTCAACTAAAGGATGTACTCATACGTGAAATTCAAGCGCAAAAGTACGAGGACAAAATTCCGAGTGAACGCGAGCTAATGGCGCGATTTTCGGTAAGCCGTTCGACGGTGCGAGAAGCGGTCAATCATCTCGTACAAGAAGGTGTGCTGCAAAAAAAGCACGGAAAAGGCACGTTTTTAACGCAGGCGAAAACGGTGCACGATTGGCTCGATACGCTCAATAGCTTTAGCGATACAGTGAAGCGTCTCGGCATGATTCCAGGGGCGCATTTGCTAGAAGCGAAAGCGATTGCGCATGACGACGCACCGACGACTGTGTTCGGTGAGGAGCCGCTTTATATGATTGCGCGGCTGCGAACGGCGAATGATGCGGCAATCGCGATTGAGCGTCATTATTACAAGCAGGCGCTAGGGGAGCAAATTGCGACATTTGATTTGCAGACGGCGACGATTTATGACGTCATCGAGCAGCAGTTACACATCGCGATGCATGAAGCGGATCAAGTCATTTGCTGTAAGCCGATTGATGACGACGATGCTAAACGTTTGCACATTACGCCGGGGACGAACGTGCTATGCATTGAGCGCACGATTTTTGGCGAACACGGCGAAGTGATTGAGTACTACGAAAGCTTATTTCACCCAGTGCATTATTCGTTACGATTAAAAACAAAAAGGGGCAGTAAAAGATGATGTTAATGAATTTACCACAAAGTTTGCTATACGGAGCGCACACATTGCATGAGCTACCGACGCAGCTGCAACGGCTACACGTTGAAAAGCCGATTATTATTTATAGTGGCAGTGCGGTGAATAATTGCCTCGACTGGCTGCGCGATACATTTTCGGACGCGACGTTTTTTGAAATGCCAAAAGGAGAGCCGACGCTAAGCATGCTAGACGATGCGGTGCAAGCGATTCAAGAGCGAGGCAATGATGGTGTCGTCGCTATTGGTGGAGGAAGTGCGATCGACTTAGCGAAAGCAGCCGCAGCCGTTGTGTACGATCAAGAGCGCGATTTCATGTCGTTTCAGCAACTGCAAACGTTTCGTCGTCTGCCGCTCATTGCGATTCCGACGACAGCAGGAACAGGAGCAGAGGCGACGCGTATTACGGTCATTATTGATGAGGAGCGCGGCATGAAGCTAAATCCTGCGCACCCTGATTTCATTCCAGATATTGCGATTTTAGACCCGGAGCTAACGGTGTCGATGCCTGCGCACATTACCGCGTTTACGGCACTTGATGCATTGACGCACGCCATTGAAGCGTACGTGGCGACGAATGCGACGGTGTTAAGCGATGTATTTGCGCTACAGGCGATGCCGCTTATTACCGCAAACATTGAAACAGCGGTGAATGAGCCGATGAACTTAGTAGCGCGTGAGCAACTGATGCTCGGTAGCTTTTATGCAGGAATTGCGATTTCAAATGCGACGACGAACTTAGCGCATGCGACGGGACGTGTGCTCGGAGCGACGTATCATTTACCGCACGGACAAAGTGTAGCACTGACGCACCCGTTCGTCGTCGAGCGAGGGCTTGAAGCGGCAAGCGAGCGTTACGAGCATGTCGCAAAGGCGATGGGACTAGCAAAACGTGAGGACATTGCACCTTATTTACATACGCTAAACGACAAGCTCGATGTGTGGAAAAGTGCGACAAGCTTAGCGAATGTACTCGACGATCAAGCAATTGCACATATGACAGCGCTCGTTGCGACGGGCAATGGCTTACTTACAAACAGATGGGACGTAACAAACGACGATATTACAAACGTATTTGTGAAGTTAAAGGAACGTTTACAACAATAAGGGGGCTAACGGTATGATGATGACAGGCGGAGAAGTAGTTGCGAAAATGCTCGCAGTTGAAGGGGTAAAAAATGTTTTCGGTATTATTGACGGCACGTATTTTGGGTTTTATTCGAATTTGCAAAAGCACGGCATTCGCTTAATTTCACCGCGCCACGAAACGAGTGCGGCACATATGGCAGGCGCGTATGCACGCACATCGAATCGTCTCGGCGTTTGTATGGCGAGTAACGGACCAGGTGTAGCGAACATTTTACCAGGGCTCGTTGTAGAGGAAGCAGAAGGAAACCGCGTGCTATGCATTACGAGCTCGCGTCGCACAGGCATTATGTATCCAGACCGCGGCGGCACGTACCAATGCTTTGACCAAGTGAGCACAATTGGCGCATTCGCAAAATCGAGCGAGGCGGTGCCATCATTTGACCGCATTCCTGAAATGCTTCGCCGTGCGCTGCGCAAATGTTTCGAAGGACGTCCAGGCGTTGTGCATTTAGACATTCCAGAAAACATTATGAACACGAAAGTTAAATGTGACATTTCATTTTGGGAGCCGTCACAATACCGCATGATGGAGCACCCGAAAGCGTCGGAGTATCAAGTGCAACGAGCGCTTGAGCTACTGCGCGGCGCAACGTTCCCACTCATTCATGCAGGAAGCGGCGTATTGCATTCAGGCGCGAAGCCAGAGCTAGCAGAAGTTGCTGAAAAGTTGCAGGCGATGGTAACGACGAGCTGGGCAGGACGCGGTGCAATGGACGAAAGCAATCCGCTCATGATGCCGATGATTCATATCGAAGCAAACAACAACGTGCGAAATGATGCAGACGTCGTGCTCATTCTCGGCTCGCGCGTTGGGGAAACGGATTGGTGGGGGAAAGCGCCATACTGGAACGCCAACCAAACAGTCATTCAAGTTGATTTAGATCCGAACAATTTAGGGGCAAATAAGCCAGCATCATTACTCGTACAATCAGACATTAAGTTTTTCTTGCAACAGCTACTACAAGAGCTAGCAAACGATGCACCACGAAACGATCCGCATCGCCAGCAGCTCATTCAAAAGCATAACGCAACACGCGCGGAGCATCGCAAAAAGCTCGATGAACATTTAACGGATCAAGGAAGCCCGCTCAACCCTGCACAAGTGCCGACACTTGCGCAAAAAGTGATGCCAAAGCATACGCCGCTCGTAATGGACGGTGGGAACACAGTCATTTGGTCAAACTTCTACTACGAGGTGAGCGATCAAATGCCGCTTCTATCGACGTTTAAGTTCGGTATGCTCGGTGCGGGCGTTGGGCAGGCGCTCGGTGTTGCCGTGGCGCGTCCAAACACACCAGTATTATGCATTATCGGTGACGGGGCGATGGGCTTCCACCCGCAAGAAATCGAAACGGCTATTCGCAACAACTTGCACGTCATTTATGTCGTGATGTGCGATAAGCAGTGGGGCATGGTGAAGATGAATCAGCACTTTGCACTTCGCCCGCTGAAGACGATGCTTAAAAAAACGCTTGACCCACACGAAAGCATTAACGCAGACTTAGGCGAAATTCGCTTTGATTTAGTTGCTGAGGCGATGGGTGCGCACGGTGAATACGTGCAAAATCCTGTTGAGCTTGAAGCAGCGTATGAGCGCGCGTTAGCAGCCGGTAAATGTGCGGTCATTCACGCGGAAGTAGACCCCGTGAAACATATGTGGGCTCCAGGTTTACGTTACTTCAAAGATATGCATGCGGAGCCGAAAGGAAAATAGCGTATGGGAATAGACCAAATTCAAATTAACTTTAGTGAAAGTGCACTTATGGTAATGAACATCGTCATCGCGTTCATTATGTTCGGTGTAGCGCTTGATTTACGCCTCGGCGACTTCAAGCGTTCACTGAAAACGCCAAAGCCCGTACTCATTGGCCTCGTCTGTCAATTTCTCATTTTACCGGGCGTAACATTTATACTTGTGTCGATTTTACAGCCACACCCAAGCATTGCACTCGGCTTATTTTTAGTCGCGGCATGTCCAGGAGGCAATTTATCGAACTTTTTAACGCATTTAGCAAAAGGCAACACGCCACTATCGATTAGCATGTCTGCGATTTCGACCGTGATGGCCATTTTCATGACGCCGCTCAATACGTTATTTTGGGCATCGATGTACGGCCCGACGAAGGATATGATTACGTCGTTTAGCATTAGCATTTCCGACATGTTCACGACGATTTTCTTCATGC
>JAXJTE010000144.1:0-3473 GCA_036309765.1 Caryophanon sp.
AAGAAGGGAAAAATACAGCAACGATTGCGGTAACATACGCAGGTGACGATCAAGTACCAATTCAAGTAAGCACGACGTATGCCATTACGTTAAATGTAACAGACGTCATTTTAAACACGACACTTACAAACACAACGACGGACGAGGAAACGCTTCGATTTACAGCGAGCGCAATGCAAGCTGGCGAACAAGTGGCACTCCATGTGACGTTAAACGGCGAGACGCTAAAAGCACTTGCTGGGAAAACGTACCGCGCTGATTTACAGCTTGGTGACAATACAATTGTGCTAAGTGCTGGCAATACAGAAGAAACGTATACGATCACACGCACACGCGAAGATGCAACAATCGTCATTCATACGGATTTAACTGACCAAAAAGTGAGCGTGCCGGCATTTACATTTATGGCAAACGCGACACAAAACGATGACGACATTGATAATGTTGCACGAGACCATTCCGTTGATTTATTTCGGTCCAGTGCGCCTTCCTTTGCAATCACATAATTTAAAACGCGATCCACATACCTGTCATAATAATCAATCGGTACGTGATTTAAGTAATCTGCACCTGTATACATCCCGCGCAGTAAATCCATTACTGACCATTCACCTGCTGATGTACCGAACTGTGGTGCTGTTACAGATTCTAATAAATAACGATTCCCCGCATTAATGTAAAATCCAAGGTCTGGCTTTTGATCTCCCCAAAAGCGTAGAGGTAATGTTTCTTCCCCCATTGTTTTCGTGTCAGGATCGTATGCAACGGCATGTGCCTGCATCGGTGCGAGCATAGAAATTGTTAATATCATTACAATCAATAAACTCAAAATGTGTCGTGCTTTCTTCATCGTTCCTCACTCCTTTTCATTCGTCGATGAATGACGCTACCACATTTGGAACAAAACATAAAAACCGCTATTTCAAAAAAGAAATAGCGGAGAACGAGCACGTCAATCATTGTGTCAAACAATCAGTGAGTTGCTGTACATTCCCCTTAGTTCCGAAGAGAGTAGATACAATCAATGGTGACAGGTCTCCTGGCTCATACTTTCATTTACTTTGAACCCTTCCCGCTTTCGCAGTGGTTACGTTCATTTCAGCAGTATTTACAGTTGCGGACACAGCTTCGGCATTTCACCGAATTCCCTATTAAGCTTTTGCAAGCATCAACATTGTGCAATATGTATTCATCTAAATTTACAATAACATAACCACAAAAAAATACAATGATAAAATCAAAGCGATGTTGACTGTCTAAATGAAATTTTAATTACATTTAACTTAGACGTCTAAGTCCATTTGAATATAACATTGCATTCAATTATGACATTAACGTCAACTTTCAAAAACATTTAGACTAGTTATATCAACGGTGTCATCCTTTTATACGTTAAACATATAGACATAAAAAAGCTGTGCCAACTTCATTTAGCACAGCTTCATTTTTACATATGTGTCTGTTCATCATACCAAGTCGTTAGCTTATCAAGCACCTTCTTATTCGTCCGCGTGCTCTTTTGCTGAATATAGCGACTTAACGTGTTGTGCGAAATGCCAATTTGTGCAGATGCCGCTCGCACACTCACATTGCGCTGCTGTAACAGCTGGTCCATACTTTCTGGCGATAATGGCGGCGCTAACTCGACCGTCAACTGCTCCGTTTGCACTTCCTTTTTCTCGCGATGCTTCAGCACGACTTCAGGAATGAGCTGAGCGCGCTGTTTATGAAAATCCACCGTCTCTTTTGGCGGCACAATCATGAGTGTCAGCTCGCCCCAATATTTACGTACCCAGTCGCGCTTACCAACACGATTTTCATCCACAGGGTCTTTATAATACCATTCCTCGACGACGCCATCTGTTACGAGCTGATCTAAAATGCGTTCAAGCTTTTCACGAATCGCCACGCCATTATTGCTTTGTGATACATCAATCGCATCAAGCAGCGTTTTTACTTTAAACGATTGGTTCAACGTGCGTGATAGCGTACGAATTTTCCATTGAAAGTTTAAATAGCGCCCTAATCGTTTAAGCTCGCGCTGTTTATTATAGCTGTAATGAATAATTTTTAAATCGAGTGGAATAAATGTTTGCAGCGTCGCATCAAAATAGCTACGCAAAATCGGGGCAGGCTTAATTTTCAGCTCGTAAATGCCTTTAGGTTCACCAGTACGTTTGTCGTACGCTACCGTCATACTGTTAATGTCAAACATGCGGTGGAACGTCGTAAAATCATATTCTTCCTCATTTTGAATTTGCTCACGGTTGACAACTTTCACATTGTTTTCTCGCATCGAAATCCAAATGGACGATAATGCGGCTACACGCTTCATAATTTTGAAGCGATCGCGCTCACGAATGACGAGTTCTTTGCCATCTTGCGTTTCATGTCGCAGCTTTAACACCTCATCGCTATGAAACGTAATATAGCCATCCTCGTCCTTTTCCTGTACGAGCCACATATGCGAAATGATGTCGAGCAAATCTGCGGTTAGTTCATCAAACGCATTAATTGTAGATTCCACTAAATTGAGCCAAAGTTTCGCCTCATCGTCGTTGGATACATTTACATCACTGTCTATCCGTAACTCTGCCTTCCCTGCAATTGTTCCTTTTTGGTCCATCATGTCTGATCGATACACCCCATCTTCTGTTTCACTAAACGATTTATTCGATGATACTGTGTTGCGCACCATGTAATATTGGTTGCTAAACGTCGTCAACAATCGCTCGCTCTCAATCGCCTCTTCAATCGTTTCCTCCAATGTCAGCCGCACAGGAAGCCCTTCTTCAGGTTGTACTTCGATGGCATCAGGCGTCTTTTCAGCAGTCGCTACTAGTTCATCTAAATACGGCTCTAGCGTATAAAAAATCGTATCAATGTAGTCATTAAATGTCGTTTTAATTAGTTGCTTCGTCGCCAATCTACCTTGCAGCAACGTCTCAAACACACATTCAGCTAGCTGTAAAAAACTTTCCGATGGGCGATGATGTACATCATGCATCAGCTGTTCGACATCACGCTGCCAATGCGACAAAATCGGATATTCACTAAAATATACAGCCGCCTCTAAATAAAGTGCTACGTAACGATGCTGCGGCTTCAACGCCATACGAGCAGGTAGTTTATGAAAGCTTTCTAAATCCATTTGTTCCATGCACTACACCTCATTTTTTCTTCAATACATCATATAGTATAACAAAACAACAGAAATTTTGACCAGAAAGTACCGACCACGGACGAACATTATTCATTTTGGTCAATTTTATGACAATGACCTATGCTTTTTCGGCTAGATAGCATCGTTACACTTCTGCTGGTACATGCTCGATATTTTTCACTTTTAGCTGATTGAACAAATTCGCAAGCGCCGTGTCACCAACCTGCTTATATTTGCTAAGCAGCACGAGCTCCTGCGACAAATCACTCACATGCGAAAAACCTTGTTCCTTCAGAGAATGCAGCAAGCT
>JAXJTE010000145.1:0-2982 GCA_036309765.1 Caryophanon sp.
GTTTGGTCGGTAATCGCATTGATCGCATCTGCCATCGTTTCGATTTCCTCTGTTTGCTTCGTTAGTTTACGTACTCAATCATTTACAAGTGTTGTTGATTGTTCAATCGTCATCATTTGTTGCTGTGCTTTTGCGATAATCGTTGAACCATTTAATGCGATTGTGCCTGCACTGCGCGATGCAATATGCAATGATTTCGATGCAGTTGTAATATCTTCTACACCGCTTGTTGCTTCGTTCATTACGTATGTGCTATCAAGTGCCGCATGTTCTGCTTTTTCGGCCGTCTGCGCTGTCGTATTCATTTGGTTGTTCATTTCCTCACTTGAAGCACTTACTTCCTCAATGCTTGCGGCTAACTGCTCGGCTGCTGCACTAAGCTGTTCTGAGTTTTGCTGAACATTTTGCAGTAAATCACTTAAGCTTGTTTTCATGCTATTAAAGACATTCGCAAGCTCACCAATTTCATCTTTTTGCTTTAGCTGTATGTCAGGCTGTGATACGTCGCCCTCTGCAATATGCTTTGCACTTTCGTATAATATTTGTAGCGGGTATGTGACCGTACGCTTAATTAAGACAATCAAACATACCGTAATGATTAAAGACACTAAGAGCCCACATAGTAAACTCCATTTTGAGGTACTAATCGCTTGCTCGTTTGATTCCTTCGCCATTTGTAGACCGATTTGCTGACCTGCTTTAATTTCTTCTGCTACTTTTGATAACGCCGCGTTCGCCTCATCTAATGGGCCATTAATATAGCTGAGCGCTTCTTCGTTATTGCCTGCTTCGATCGCTGCGATTGCTTTTCGAAGGGCGATGCCGAATTCTTCATTAAAGCTCTCTAGCTGTTCCACACTCTCCATTGACTGTTGGCTTGATGTAGCGCGGTACGTTTCAATATTTTTATGTAAACGCGTTGCAAATATTTCTAATTGCTTTAAATTTTCATCGGTGTTCTCTAAAAAATACGCTCGTAAAAACAATCCTTGCTGTGCGATGTCATAACGAATTTCCTCTGCTAACAAAATGCGATCCATACGATGATCGAATGCTTGCGTTTGCATATCTTCAATTTTCTGTAAATTCACAAAGTTAGAAATGGTCATTAAAATGATGACCGCAATAATTAAATAAAATGCTGCACTTAACTTCATGCCAATTTTCATACTATATTTCACCCTTTCATTCTACTCGTTTCATTTCCGCTAGCACGCCACGCACTGTGACATACTCGACTAAAGATGGTAATCGTTTATTTGCAGGTGATTTATGATACATCATAATCCCTGCTCCTTGTAATACCGTCATGAGTAGCAATAGCATTAATACAATGTACGCTGCTGTCGTTGTCATAAGCTGTCCGTTCCGATACATCACTTCTGCTTGTAGAAAGCCTAAATAGCGATGAAGTAAGAAGACTAGCCATGCAAGCACAACTAACACTGACGAGAAATGCAGTAGCAATTTATTTTGCAATAGTTTCTTCTCCGTCATAGTAACCTCCTACAGTTTGCCTTATAATAAACTAAGTTCTATGTGCCTATAATTATAAAGTTTGATTCTCACAGATTTCTCAAATAAATGGAGGTTATTATGGCTTACTCAAGAAAAAAAGCGGCGATTGTCCTCATTTCACCTCTGTTATTTATTTTTTTTGCATCATTTATGCACAACAAACAGTTCATTCAACCTACTTTTTTTGAAGGAACTATCCAAATGACAGATAAACAGAACTATATTACTAAAATTCCGATTATCGAGGTAAGTGAACCGTTCAAGACAGAACCAACCTTCCTTTCGTTGCCAAGCGTTCTGAACGAAACGACGCAGCAATCATTTAAAATGCGCATTATGCTGCCAAAAACAGACGAAATCTATAGTCTGCAATTAAGAGGGCTCAACCAACCGTTCACCATGTTGATCGATGGGCAGCCTGTTAATAGCTCAACGTCATTTAGCTTAGGTAAAACCATTAATTTTTATGCCACTAAGCAAGTGACTACGATTGAATTTGTCGTTACACCTGTGAACGGGCGCGTTGGCTTTTTGCAAACACCGACGATTGCACCGCTCGATACGATGCAGCGATTCGTCTTTAATCAGTTTGCTACCACGCTCATTATTTTTTGTAGCTTTCTCATCGTGAGCTTATACTCGTTCGTTATTTATGCACAGAAGCGCTTCGCATTCCAGCTACAAATTAGCTTGTATTTCTTCTTTATTAGCTGTTCCTTTTTCGTCTCAAGCGATGGCATGCTCGATATGTTTGCCGCCATCTCAAACAACTTACCGCTCCAACTAAAGACAGTCGCTGGTTTGTTGACCGTTATACCACTCTACATTTTAATTACAACGCTATACGACCGACCGCTGAGAAAAAAAGCGTTTTCTTTACTCATCATATTAGTCACCGCCGCCATTTGCTCATTATTTTTCGTGCAAAAACAGATGTACTATACGCTGGAGCTATCTCTGTGGCTATTATTAATTACGGCGCTCTTTTTATTTACGTGCATGTTGTGTTACTCCTTTTATCAACAAAAAGAGCTATCGCTAAAGCATGTCGTATTAATACAAGCACTGCTTTATTTGTGCATACATTTAAGCTTGCGACTGTATTACACGATTTTTGGTACAAACGTACAAACGATGTTGTGGCTGCTAATGTTCATCTTTAATATTTTCTTATACGTATTACTACATCATCGCAATTTAGCGCATGAGCTCAACTTATCAAAACAAGAAGTGCTGCAATCTAAAATTTCGTTTTTCAATGCGCAAATTAAACCGCATTTCATTTATAATGCACTAAGCAATATTATGGCGCTGTGCTACGTCGATAACATGAAGGCCGCCCACTTACTCGGTAAATTTAGCACGTACTTGCGCATTATTTTTGAAAACAACAACAGTAACGATGCCATCACACTGCAAAAGGAGCTGTCGTTGATCGATGCGTACGTCGAAATTGAGCAAGCA
>JAXJTE010000146.1:0-44647 GCA_036309765.1 Caryophanon sp.
AGGCATGATGACAGCTATCTTAGATCGTCTGTTACACCGAGTGGAGATTATTCATATGAACAACGAAAGCCACCGATTAAAGCACCAACAAAAAATTTTTAACGATTAAAAAGTGTTCAGCGTTAATGAGCAAAAAGTGTTTAAATGGGGTTGACGGTTACAACATTAACTACAATTGATAAAGTACCTTTAATTTTAAAAGACGGTTTTTTAAGAAGTTGTAATAATTTTAGACAGATTCATAAAGACCATGTATCATTTGAATTATTTAATCCAGCGAAAGATAAAAATGCATTTATTAAAGCCTATTCACTAGCCAAAGGTGTAGTAGCACTAAGCATTGCTTACAAAACGACGTAAATAAAAACCCGCTAACGTATTGTAGGGAATACGTTAGCGGGTTATTTACGCAATGAGGGCGTTTGTTGTTTATATTAGTATACTAAGCCGAATAGCGCTTTAATATGTGTTAAGTAGCGAATATTTGAAGCTTCTTTCATTAATGTCGCTGGTAAGCCTACTAATTGCGTATTACTTGCACCGATTGTTGCGATTGCATCTTTACGACCTAATGAACCTAGTGTACCAGAGTTTGTGAATTTGAATTCTTTCATGCTAGTACCTTTAATTTGAGCGAAGATGTTGTAACCAGCAGCTTCACCTTGTTGCCATGCTACTTGTGCAGTTGGTGCGTAAGTAGGACGGTCACCTGGGTTTGGAATGTGTGCAGATGCATCACCAACTACAAATACATCAGGGTGAGATGTAGATTGTAAGAAGTCGTTAATTGTTGCTTTACCGCGGTCAGCAGCTAAACCAGATTCAGCTACTAATGGAAGTGGAGCAACCCCACCAGTCCAAACTAATGTGTTTGCAACGATTGGCTCACGATCTTTAAGCTCGATTACGTTACCTTTAACGCCTGTTACAGGAGTAGATGTAATGAATTCAACGCCGCGTTTTGCTAATGATTCTGTTGCGCGGTCGATTAAGTTCGATGGGAATACTGGTAAAATACGTGGACCAGCTTCTACTAATTTTACTTTAATGTCAGCGAAGTCTACGCCGTATTTTGCAGCAACTTTCGGGAAGTTGTCTACGATTTCACCAACAAGCTCAACACCAGTTAAGCCGCCGCCACCGATTACGATTGTTGCGTCTGCTTCGTCTTTAGACGTTGCGTATGCTTTAATGCGGTCTTCGATGTGGTTGCGGATTTTGTTTGCTTCGTCAGCTGATTTTAATACCATTGAGTTTTCTTCTAAGCCTGGGATACCGAAGAAACCAGTTTGGCTACCTAAAGAAACAACTAATGTATCGTATGATAATGTTTTGCCAGATGATAATTCCACTTTTTTCGCTTCAACGTCAAAGCTGTTTACTTTTGCGATTTCTAAGTTTACATCTAAGCCTTTGAAGATTTTTTTAAGTGGTAACGCAACTGCGCCTTCAGCGATTGTACCACCAGCTAAGCGGTGAAGCTCAGTGATGATTTGGTGTGTAGGGAATTGGTTAACAACTGTAATTTTTGCCTCGTTGGCATTTAAGTATTTACGTGCAGTAAGAGCTGATAATACACCAGCATAACCAGCACCTAAGATGACGATCTCTTTTGACATGATTAAATAATCCTCCGTCCTGTTTGTTCTTAAATTACTTGTTTGCTTGACGCTCAGCATTTACTTGTAAAAATGCATTGGCAAAACGGAATACGCTTTGTACTTGAGGGTCTTTTAACATTTTCATTAAACCGAAAATACCGATTGTTTCGTGGCTTTCATCAGCACGGTCTTTTGCTTCGATTGCAGTTTGTGCTAACGATTTAGCTGTACCAACAACTGGTGAAGCCATTTCAGAAATTGCGCTCACTGTATCGCCTTTTAATGTTTCATCTGTCGCTACAGCTTGTGCGAATTCATATGATTTAGTTAAAAGTGTAGTCATTTCTGCAAGCTTTGGTAAGTTATCTACTAATGTAGTTAATGAAGCTTGTACCTCTGGCTTTAATAATTGATCTAAAACGTCTAGTTGTTCTGGTGTTACAGATACTTCTACTTGCTGTTTGTTCGTTTCTGACATGTTTAACTCTCCTTTGCCATCACTGATCTTTTTTAGTTTCTTGAACGACCTCCACTTAGTTGTGGCGGATTCCTACAATAATTACAAACCGATTGATTCGTTAGTAAGCAAACCCCGCTGTTCTTACGGTTAGAAGCGATGCATCCCTCATCTTTTAAGTTGAGGGGATTCTCGGTTGAATTTTGATAAAAAGACTATTAAGCTTCATTCCTTAACAGTCAGCACTAGCTACAATATTACAAAGATATTTGGCGCTATAATATAATGAAAGAACTCCAACATCACCTCGGTAAAGTTGGATGAAGGCTTGCATTGTAAACGCCTCTTTGTGACATGACATATTAAATTATAAAGCTGTTGACACGTTATTTCAATTAAGTATTTTGAGTTATTGTTATATATTTCATGAAATGTTTAGACGATTCAAAAATACGTTATCATTTCGCCATATTTTTTTCATGATGGTCAAAAAGAGGCAAATAAAAAAACTCTACTACGTTGCATTCCGTAGTAGAGCGTCTATATAGGTCTTGCTGTATCAACAGTTGTATAAAGCTACAGTGACGTAATATGAATAGAAAGTTTTAAACCACCACTCCTCAAAGTGGGTGTTCGCAATTTAGTTCCTGTTTATCCTACAGTCAAAAGAGTGAAGGCACGCCATTTCCTAAACGATTAAAACTCCCTTTTACAGCATAAAGGTTAAAACTTAATATTGTACGAGCAATGTAGCTTTATACACATCATACGTGAAGTCATACAATATAGCAAGTAAGTGACATGTAAAAAAATTGTCAAGTTACAACTATCATCATTCGAGTTCGCCAAAAATTCGCAAAATAAAAAGCTTTCCCGTAAATGGGAAAACAGTGTGAGGCAATTGATTACGTCGTTTCCTTTAAAATTTGCTCTGTTAACGTATATAAATCAATATGTGTGTCCTCTTGAATCGCATCTTGTAAAATAACGTCGCGGAAATATGTGACGCTCGCTGGCAGTGGCATACGTAGCAGCTTTGTGAGTGCCGTTTCGTAAATAACGATAAATTCTTGATCTTTGTTGCCACGCTTTAGCTCGGCAAACGACTCGTAAAACTGATCGAGCTTGTCGGCAAATTCAAGTAGACGTCCTTCAATCGTTGCGTCCTTTCCTTCTTTCATGCGATCGAAAAATACTTCCTGAAAGCGCTCCGGAATTTCATCTAAAATGAACTTTTCCATCATCTTCTCCTCAACGTGAGCAATCATTTGCTTTAGCTCAGGGCTTGCATGCTTCACGGGCGTTTTAATGTCACCGATAAACACTTCCGCAAAATCGTGGTTAATCGTTTTTTCGTATAATGATTTCCAATTGATTGTTGCGCCTTCCATTTCCTCAAGCGTTGCAAAAAACATCGCGTATTGTGAAACTTTCCATGAATGTGCTGCGACGTTATGCTCCTCAAACTTGAAGCGTCCTGGGCAACGAATAATGCGCTCTAAATCATTTAAGCTCGTGAAAAATTGATGAATCCCCATACAACATTCCTCCCTATCTCTCTATGCCATTACTATACCCGAAAAAGAATAAAATGAATCGTGCTGTACGAAACATTAACAAAGAAAAAAGCATCCGTTAACAATCGCTAAAGGATGCTTTACATAAGTAAATACAATGGTGCGATGTGTGTTGATTCCCTGATTTTATGCGGGGCAAATCAATACGCTTGTTACAACATCATACCGATACGTCAACAACAGAGCCTTTGTATGGGTGTTGAGCGGCTGGTGCTTGTGGTGCTGCTTCTAGCATTTGTGCAACTGCGCCGGCTTGTGTGTTCATTGATTTGTCTAATAACGACATTTGTACTGTTTGCTGTAGTTCAGCAAGTTGTGAAGACATAATTGAATTAATATCCATTTATCTCACCTCCTACCTTATATATCGGCACCAATAGTCGTAGTTTGTGACAAATGATGTTATGAATATGACACATTGAAATATAAAAAAATGTTTTATGCATAGAAAAAAACGTTGATATACGTAAGCTTGGGCGTGATTTTTAGGCAAATTGAAATGTTTCATATGAATAAATATCCATTGTTATCGAAATATGTTTGTAACTGATTACACTTTGTTTTGTAATATGGCTGTAATGTTCAGAAGGTAAAGTAGACATCAGCTACAAAATAAACGTTTTTGGACAATCGGATTTAATTCAACTTTGGAGGAATTTATATAATGAACACGAAAGCATGGGCAATGGCTGCAATTATGGCATTTGGAATCGGAGCTACCGCAAACGACGCATCGGCTGCTAATCATAAAGTACAATCAGGCGAATCTTTATCAACAATCGCTGAGCGCTACAATGTATCAGTAGGGTCGTTAAAAGCATCAAACGGATTAAGCTCGGATTTAATTTATGCGGGGCAAACATTGCAAGTAGGTGGTACTTCATCTGTAAAAGCATCAGCAAATTCAGGATCAGAAGTACACTACACAATTAAAAATGGTGACACGTTAGCTGAAATCGCTGCTGCATACGGCACGACAGCACAAACGTTAGCAGATTGGAATGGTTTACGTTCTGTTAATATGATTCATGTAGGTGACGTATTAGTTGTGAAAAACGGCTCTGTACGCGCACCAGTCGAAACATCAAAACGTAACGCACAATCTCAACAATCATCATCACAGCAAACGTCACGTAGCGCTGTACAAACGATGACAGTGGAAGCAACAGCTTATACTGCATATTGCACAGGCTGCTCTGGCATTACAGCAAACGGTACGGACATTCGTTCAAACCCTAACTTAAAAGTAATCGCAGTGGATCCACGCGTGATTCCACTTGGCACACGTGTATGGGTAGAAGGCTACGGTGAAGCGATTGCAGCGGATACAGGCGGCGCGATTAAAGGAAACCGCATTGACGTATTCATCCCATCACAAGCAGATGCGCTGAATTGGGGACGCCGTACAGTAACACTTAAAATTTTAAACTAATTTATATACGAACTATCACTAACGGCATACATGCTGTTCGTGATAGTTTTTTTATGCAAATGCCCGCTTTTTTTCCGTTAACGAACATGCTATGCTAATGAAATTGTAAATGATTTTTCAGAAAGTTGAAGAAGGAAGGTTTCAAACGAATGGCAAAGTATAAAGGCGAGCTGCTCATGCTCATTACAGCACTCATGTGGGGAAGCGGCTTTATCGGTATGAACATCGGGCTTGAATATTTAACGGTGCTTCAGCTCATGGCAGGACGCTTCACGCTCGCAACGATTATTTTATGTATTGTGTTTCATAAAAAGCTCAAGCTTATTAACAAAGCAGTGTTATGGAAAGGCGCGGTGCTTGGAGCGATTTTATTTTTAGCGTTCGTCATTCAAACGTACGGCTTACTGTATACGACGCCGTCTAAAAATGCATTTTTAACAGCGTTGAACGTCATTTTCGTACCGCTACTCGCATACATCATTTATAAACGACGCTTCGACCGCTTTGAAATTTTCGCGGCGGCTGTTGCGATTATTGGCATCGGCTTTTTATCGCTGCAAGGCTCAATGACGATGAATATCGGCGACTTATTATCGATTGCGTGTGCGCTCGCATTTGCGTTTGATATTTTTTATACGAATGTGTTTGTGAAAACGGAGGATGCACTGGCGCTAACGATTGTGCAGTTTATGACTGCCTCGCTCCTTAGCTTAGTAACGGCAGGCTTTGTGGGCGAGCTGACGACGAATGTGCCACAGGAAGGGATTTATGCGATTGTCTACTTAGCGATCTTTTGTACGGTGATCGCATACGTCTGTCAAAACATCGGTATGCAATATGCGAACCCGACAAAGTCCGCGATCATTTTATCGACAGAGGCGCTATTTGGCACGATTTTATCGGTTATCATTTTACATGAGCTATTAACAGGGCGCATGATTGTTGGCTGTGTACTCATTTTCTTAGCGATACTCATTGCGGAAGTGAAGCCGACGTTTGGGAAACGAAAACGTGCGATGCAAAACGTATCTTAATTTGAGATTGATTTTATACTTCTTTTCGATGAATGCGATGGAATGTTGCATCTGTATTTATAATAGTATAAAGTATTATTTATCTAAATATTCTTACTATTAAGGGGGATGCACATGAACTCAAAATTCGAAACGTATTTACTTGACCAAGAAGGTGTCGAATCGGTGGAAGCAACGACTGAGGTATCGGTAGACTTACAGGAAATCGAGCTACCTGAAGGGTTTTTAACATCATTGTAAGGCGATGGGTGGCAATCACTCATCGTTTTTCTTTTGTTGTAAAATCGATATAATGAAAGCAATGATAAATAAAGGTGGCAGCAGCATGTTTACAAAGCAAACAATTGAACAACAAATTTATGCGTGGTTTGACCATTTCCATACGAATCCTGAGGTGAGCTGGAAAGAGGTTGAGACGACGAACACACTTGCGCGCATTTTAGACGACTTGCAAGTGCCGTACCGACGCTTTGACGACGTGACGGGGCTCATTGCAGAAATGGGTGAAGGCGACGATGTCATTGCGGTGCGTGCGGATATTGACGCATTGTGGCAAGAGGTAAACGGCACGTGGCAGGCGAATCATTCATGCGGGCACGATGCGAATATGTCGATTGTGCTTGGTGCGTTACTATACGTGAAAGAAGCGGCGTTAAACAAGCGTGTCCGTTTCATTTTTCAGCCGGCAGAGGAGCAGGGAAATGGCGCGATTTCGATGATTGAACGCGGTGCATTAGACGATGTGACGCATTTATTTGGCGTGCATTTACGTCCGCAAGAAGAGCTTGTATTCGGGCAAGTGTCGCCGGCAATTCATCACGGCGCGGCATATTTTTTACAAGGGAAAATACTCGGTGTTGATGCACACGGGGCGCGACCGCATCAAGGGAAAAGTGCGATTGACGTATTCGTGGCGATGCATCAGCAGCTTACGATGATGCATATCAATCCATTCGAAGTATGCTCGGCGAAAATTACGAAAATGCTAGCAGACGGTGGTGGCGTGAACATTATTGCAGGAACGGGCGAGTTTTCAATCGACGTGCGCGCGCAAAAAAATGACGTGTTGCAACTGCAAAAAACGCGCATTGAGGCGATTTTTGACAACTTACAGCGACAGTTTGGCGTCGATCTACAATGGGAATGGCAAGACTTTACACCAGGCGCACAAGTATCAGCAGAAGCGGTGGCGATTACGGAGCGTGCATTAGCGACGGTGTTCCCGAGCGAGGCAATTGCACCGGCAGTTCACACACCAGGTAGCGATGATTTCCACTGCTATACGATTGCGAAGCCGACACTACACGCGGCGATGATTGGCATCGGAGCGGATTTAGCGCCGGGGCTGCATCACCCGCTTATGACGTTTAAAAAGGAAGCGCTGCTAATTGGTGCGAAGGCGGTCGCGGCAACGTTAATCGAGGCGGCGAAATAGTTGCACGAATGTTGTGAAAACATGTAAGCTTAGTCGTAGTATGGATCAGATGGAGGGTTTTATGAGAAAAAGCATTGCAGTAGATATGGACCAAGTGCTAGCGAATTTTTTTGATAAAATTTTAGTAGAAGCGCGCGCACTATACGGTCAAGAATTAAGCATCAAAGAAATTTTCCAAGGTCAGCATAGTGATGAAGATCAACGCAAGTTTTGGGAAATGGTAAACGAGCCAGGCTTTTTCCGCGACTTAGCTATTTTAGATGAAGACGCATATGACGTATTGAAAGAATTAAATGAAACGTACGATATTTACATTGCGACAGCGGCAATGGACGTGCCAGGAAGCTTTACAGCGAAATATGAATGGCTGCTTGAGCACTTCCCATTTTTAAGCCCACAGTATTTCATCTTCTGTGGCAACAAAAAAGTCGTGAACGCCGACTATCTAATTGACGATACGGTGCAGCAATTACGCAACTTTACAGGGCAAGGTATTTTATTTGATCAGCCGACGAACGCAGGGAGCGACGAATTCCCACGCGTATATGGATGGAAGGGCGTACGCGAATATTTTGCGAACGTGCAAGTAGAAGCACATAAATAGTAAGAAAGAGAATTGTTTCGAAAGTTTGTCGAACGCAATTCTCTTTTTTGTATTTTTGAGCAAATGATAGTAGTTTATAGTATTTTTATGCCTATAATGATGAGAGACTTTTTGGAAAGGACGACAAATACGTGGTCATTTTAGCAGAGCAGCAACAAACGTTAACCGAGCAGCTACAGCACTTCGTCATTACGGATGTAACAGCGGATGGATTTGTGCTAAGTGAGCGTGGCGATGCGCTATATAAACGTTATCGCTTCGTTGATTTTCACGATGTAGAGACGCAGCGGTCGCTATTACGCCAAGGCTGGGTCGGTACCGCAATCATTATGTACAACGACGAGCCAGCGATTCAGTTTCGCCAGCAAGTAAAGTAAAAAAAGGAGTGTGCAGCAGTCAATGTCGACTGTCGCACACTCCTTTTCGCGTTATTTAATTGGACAATAGCCACAAGCCATTAAGCCTGGGATATCCTTTGATAAGCAGCAGCTTTTACGAATTGGTACATCGAGAAGCTTCGATGGGTGAACGCCGCCTGTATATTCCACAAATAGCGATTTATCCGAAAAGCGCGCCCACACTTTTGGATTCTCTAATATTTCTAAATCGTCCATCGCTTGGTCGGCAAGTCCGGGGTTACTAAGTAGCGTATGGTAATGCCATACTAAATAACCGAAAAAGTTTTCCCAAATCGTCAGCGGAGAAATCGTTGTTGTTTTGCGCACTTGACGCATTACTTCATGACCTTGCTGGAATAAAATTTTACTAATGACTTGCTCGCGCTCGTCGTCATCTACGTAGCGCCAGTCGTTCGGATTCACGAACATGCCGACTGTATGAACGCCGTATTCCTCCGTGACGTCAAAGCAAATGTCGCTCACTTTACCGTCCCAAATTTCGTCATACGCAGCGAGCATGTAAAATTGCAGCGCGAAAAACATGCCATAGCGTCGTGTGAAATGCGATACAGCGGCAGTTTCAGTCGCAGCACCTGTAATGCCAACCATTAAGTTTGCAAAATCGCCGTGGAAAAACTCACGGTGCAAAATATGTTCCATTGTAAATAGTGTGCGCTTCGGTTCGGTTGTGTAAATGCTATATGAGTTTAATAAGCGCACTTGATCCATTGTTAAAGCGGGCATGTTTGTCATCACCTTATCGTTATATTTTCATCTCGGCGTGTTGGCTAATCAACACATAGGATTTTCATCTATTATAATCCATTCCATTGTATTTTGCCGCCATATCGTTTACAATCATTAATACCTAGAAAGAAGGTTGGTTATTATGATACGTTCTATTCCTCGTCCTGTCGTGCGCACGAATCAAGTCGTCATTTTTGCGACAAGCGTGCTGACGATTGTTACAGGGCAGGCATTGTTATTACTCATTCCGCTCATTGCGAACTTGCTTGGGCTCGTCGGCTTCAATCCGATTATGCGCATCGCAGCGTTATGTTTACGCAAGCCAAAAAGCAGCTACATACCAGAGGACGTCGATCAGCAGCGTTTCAATTCGTACATTGCGATTGCGTGCTTAGCGTTATCGTTTGTCGGATTTATGCTTGGTGCCGATGTTATTGGTTACGCATTTAGCGCGATGGTAGCGATCGCTTCAGGCATTGCGTTATGTGGCTTTTGCATCGGCTGCTTTTTACATTTTCAGTTGAAACAGTGGCAGTACCGTCGCTCGCTTTCAAAGTAAATGAAAATATTCTCAATTAGCTGTTGACTTTCTAATTGATAAGCATTATCATTAAGTCATAAGGTAATTCCTTCTCACAAAAACAGTTGTGACAAGGTAGGATTTAGCCGCTTTTCTCCAGAAGTTTGCTGATCCTAATAAAACTTACGCTCCTAGAACCCCCCTCATAATTTTAGGCAGTGTAAACTTTCTCCGGACACCACGTTCTCTCCAAACGTGGTGTTTTTTTATGTCTTATTCTCAATTAGAAAAAATAATTGAGAAAATGTATTGACTTTTTAATTGAGAGGTATTATCATTTATTTATAAAGATTACACCTTCTCACAAAAACAGTTATGAAAGGATAGTGTTTAGCGCTTTTCTCCAGAGGTTCGCTAATCCTAATAAAACTTTACGCGCCTAGAACCCCCCTCATAATTTTAGGCAGTGTGAACTCCGAACCGTCGCTCTCTCCAAGCGGCGGTTTTTTATTTTTAGCGGTACGATGTGTAAGACGAAGCGGTGCGTGACATTGTACAATAGATGTGAGGTGATGAAACATGCGTCAATATATTTCAGGTAGTGCTTTATTGTTGTTTGCGCTGTACTTAGGTGTCAATGGCTCAACATGGTGGTGGTTTTCGCTCGCGTTAGGCATGATCATGTTCGTACTCGCTATTGTGAATCGCAAGAAAAGTTGAAATAACGTGCTTTATGTAATTTAAATTATCAGAAAGTACGTTTAATTGTTTGACTTATGTAAGAACGGTGAATAAAATGACAATAAGTTAACATTTTGTGGATGCACATGATAGCCCACGTCTTAAATCTACTCGAATAGGTACAGTAGGTTGGTAGACGTGGGCTTTTTTTGTACCTACAAAAATCGCAATAAGGGGGAATTATATGTCAACCTTTACAGCAGAGTTAGTTGGAACGATGTTGCTCATTTTATTCGGTGGTGGCGTTGTAGCAGGCGTGTCGCTTCATAAGTCAAAAGGGCTCGGTGGCGGCTGGGTCGTCATTACAATTGCTTGGGGCTTTGCCGTTGCGATGGCGGCGTACGCAGTCGGTGGCATTAGCGGTGCGCATTTAAATCCCGCGCTAACGATTGCACTTGCGACGATTGGTAATTTCACGTGGGCGGACGTGCCGTTGTACATTGTGGCACAAATACTCGGCGCATTTATCGGGGCGGTGCTTGTGTACTTAGTGTATTTACCGCATTGGAAAGGGACGGAAGATGAAGGAACGAAGCTCGGCGTGTTTGCGACGTCGCCTGCGATTAAGCATACGCCGTCGAACATCGGGGCAGAAATGGTCGGCGCATTTGCACTTGTAGTAGGAATTTTAGCGTTAGGGACGAATACAATTACAGACGGGCTGAATCCATTTTTAGTCGGCGTACTCATTATCGTCATCGGTATGGCGCTCGGTGGTCCAACTGGCTATGCAATCAATCCAGCACGTGATTTTGGTCCGCGACTTGCGCATGCGCTTTTACCGATTCCAGGCAAGGGTGATTCAGGTTGGTCGTATGCGTGGGTGCCAATTGTCGGTCCAATTATCGGGGCAGTGTATGGCGCGGTATTTTTCGACTTTTTATGGAACGGTAAAAGTGACGTGTTGTTTTGGCTATTTAGTGTAATTGTTGTAGCGATTTTTGCGGTAGCACAAATGACCGTAGCGAAAGTAGAACAATAGGGGGAATTTTTCGATGACAAAACAGTATATTATGGCGTTAGACCAAGGAACGACGAGTTCACGTGCGATGCTTTTTGATGAAACGGGCAACGTTGTGCATACAGCGCAGCAGGAGTTCCGTCAAATTTTCCCGCAGTCAGGCTGGGTCGAGCATAATGCGGAGGAAATTTGGAGCTCGATTTTATCGTGTATCGCAAAAGTATTGTCGCAAAAAAATATTCCAGCTGATGCAGTAGCAAGTATTGGCATTACGAATCAGCGCGAAACGACGGTTGTGTGGGATAAACATACCGGCAAGCCAATTTACAATGCAATCGTCTGGCAGTCACGTCAAACAGCGGGCATTTGCGAGGAACTTAAGGAAGCAGGGCATAACGATTTGTTCCGTGATAAGACGGGCTTACTCATCGATGCATATTTTTCGGGTACGAAGGTGAAATGGATTTTAGATAACGTCGAAGGGGCGCGCGAAAAGGCAGAAGCGGGCGACTTATTGTTTGGCACAATTGATACGTGGATTATTTGGAAGCTAACAGAAGGAGCGGCACATGTGACGGACTATTCGAATGCGTCGCGCACGCTCATGTTTAACATTTACGACTTGAAATGGGATGAAGAGCTACTGGAGCTATTAACCGTGCCAGCGTCGATGCTTCCTAAAGTGTGCGAATCGTCAAAAGTGTACGGCAAAACAGCGCCGAAAAACTTTTTCGGTAAAGAAATTCCGATTGCGGGCATTGCAGGAGATCAGCAGGCGGCACTGTTTGGGCAGGCGTGCTACGACGAAGGGATGTCGAAAAATACGTACGGAACAGGCTGCTTTATGCTCATGAACACGGGCGAAAAAGCGGTGAAATCTAATAACGGCTTACTGACGACGATTGCGTGGGGGCTAGATGGTAAAGTAACGTATGCGCTAGAAGGCTCGATTTTTGTGGCGGGCTCGGCAATTCAATGGCTGCGCGACGGCTTGCGCATGTTTAAAAATTCAGCAGATAGCGAGGCGTATGCAAAGCGCGTTGATTCAACGGAGGGCGTATATGTCGTGCCAGCGTTCGTTGGGCTCGGTACACCGTATTGGGATTCGGACGTGCGAGGTGCGGTATTTGGCTTAACGCGCGGAACGTCGAAGGAACATTTCGTCCGTGCGACACTGGAATCACTCGCGTATCAGACGAAGGACGTGCTTAGTGCGATGGAAGCAGATTCGGGCATTCCGCTGAACACGTTGCGCGTTGACGGTGGTGCGGTGAAAAATGACTTTTTAATGCAGTTCCAAGCGGACATTTTAAACGTGCCAGTTGAGCGACCGGAAGTGAATGAAACGACAGCGCTTGGTGCGGCATACTTAGCAGGTTTAGCGGTCGGATTTTGGCAATCGCTTGATGACATTTCAAACAACTGGCACTTAGACCGTCGCTTTGAAGTGGCAATGGAGGAAGATCAGCGTGACGAGCTTTATACAGGCTGGAAAAAAGCTGTGAAGGCGGCGCAAGTGTTTAAATAGCATGATGAAAGGCTGTCCATTCAAAAATGCGGGCAGCCTTTTATTTATCGCAGCGCTAAATAGGCACTAGCAAGTCGTTCTGAAATCGCTTTTGCGACAGTGATGACGATTGTATTGCCAAGCAGGTCAAATACTTCTTCTTTTTTATTTACGTCAAACTGGAAATTGTCACTAAAGCCGAATAATCGCGCACACTCTGTCGTTGTGAGTTGACGAATACCTTGACCATCAACAACCCCTAATTTATTTACATCTGTCGCAACAATCGTTGGGGCAATCGAGTTTGGGTCTAAAATCGCGCTAAATTCGAAGCTTAATTTGCCTGCGACGATATTATAGCCTTTTGGTAAATCAGTTCTAGGTGTACGCACATTGCGATTAGTTAAAATATCTTTCGGGTGCTCGAATTTTAAATATCCTTTTTGCACTAAATCTTCTAACAGTTCCTCTAATTGCGGATGCTCATAAAACGTTTCGATTTGCTGTAACGTTAATGGCATGCCGTCCATCCATTTAATGCCGATAATACTCGCCCATTTTTTGTTGCGGCGTGCTTTCATTAACGCATTCAATAGCTCTTTTTGCTCTTTTGTGACAGGTCCCTTTAACTCTAAATCCCAGCTATGAATATTATTTTTGCCGCCGCGCTTATCTTTAATGCTTTTGCCTACAATATCTTTCAAGTCATAATGTTTCAGTAATGCTGCTGTAAAACCACTATCAATCGTTTCGAGTCCGCTGTCTAACACGTCTTTTAGCTTTGATGTTTGAACAGGGAAGTTATCGAGACGAATGTTAGTGTTTTTCGTACCGACGATGAAAATTCGCTTGCGAGATTGCGGTACATTAAAATGCTGTGAATCAAGCACTTCCCATGAAACGTCGTAGCCTAAATTCGTCAATGACTGCAAAATCGTTTCGAGCGTTCGACCAATCGGACGCGTTTTATCTTCTTTATCATGATTTACTAAACCTTCTACGTTTTCTAAGATGAACCCGTATGGCTGCTTCGCTTTAATGATGCGCTCTACTTCAAAAAACAGTGTACCGCGTGTATCTAAAAAGCCGAGCCTTTTCCCAGCGGCACTGAACGCTTGACAAGGGAATCCTGCTAACAAGAAATCGAAGTCAGGAATTTCTTCATCGGTCACTTGTGTAATATCACCGACGAACTTGCCATGCGCATAATTTTTTTTCAGTACTTTAATGGCATGCTCTTTAATTTCAGACGTCATCACACATTCGGTTTCAATCTGGCATTCATTAAAAGCTTGTTCAAAGCCAGAGCGTAAGCCACCAATCCCTGCGAAAAGATCGATAAATTTAATTTTTTTCATTTTGTGTTGCCACCTTGTGTAGTAATTTTCATATTTTGTTTATAAAGTTCAATATCTTCTCGTAAAAATAAGTTCATGCCACCTCTACCATTGCCATATTTGACAATCGGCACAATTTTTCCACGTAGGACAGCTTGGTTAAAAGCAGTAACGCTTTGGCCTGTAATTTTACGTGCGGCGTGTTTATCGATTAAATTTTGCTGTAAAAAATTTTGTAACTGTTCTTTCGATAATGAATTCCAATCCATAAAAGCACCTCGTTTATAATACATCATAATTCGTTGTGAAATTCATTAAGAAATAACAACTAAAAAAACTGACCAAAATGTCATCAAGCACATTTTAGTCAGTCTATTTTTATGCCTTTTGCTCAAACAGCTGCACAATTTCGATGATAACGTTCGTTGCCTTTTCCATCGTTTCAGCGCTGACGTATTCGTATTTACCGTGCATGTTTTCGCCACCTGCAAAAATATTCGGTGTCGGCAGCCCCATAAATGAAAGTTGTGAGCCGTCTGTGCCGCCGCGAATTGGCTGTACGATCGGTTCGATGTCGAGCTTTGCGAACGCCTCTTTCACGATATCGACAATTTCAAACACTGGCGTAATTTTTTCGCCCATGTTGTAATATTGATCTTCCATTTCAAGCGTCAGTGCATCGTCGCCGTAAATCGCTTGAATCATGTTCGCGGTACGGCGCATATGTTCCTTCTTTTCCTCGAACTTGTCGCGGTCGTGGTCGCGAATAATGTAGCTCATCGTCGCTTCTTCGATATGCCCGTTAAAGCTCATTAAATGGATAAACCCTTCGTAGCCTTCTGTTTTTTCAGGAACGGCTTCGCGCGGCATTTCGTTTTGGAACTGAATGGCCATCGTGATTGCGTTGACCATTTTATTTTTCGCAGAGCCTGGGTGTACGCTCGTGCCGCGTGTCGTCACCTTTACACCAGCTGCATTAAAGCTTTCGTACTGCAGCTCGCCAAGCGGTCCGCCGTCCATTGTGTATGCGTAATCTGCGCCGAACGCTTCGATGTCAAACTTATGTGGTCCGCGTCCGATTTCTTCATCTGGTGTGAATGCTACGCGAATGTCGCCGTGCTTCACTTCAGGATGTTCGACTAAATAAGCCATTGCCGTCATAATTTCTGCGATGCCGGCTTTATCGTCTGCGCCAAGTAGCGTTGTACCATCCGTCGTAATAAGCGTTTGCCCTTTGTAGCCAGCAAGCTCTGGGAAGTCTGCCGCACGCATCGTTAGTTCGTCGTTTAACACGATGTCGCCGCCGTCATAGTTGTCGATGCGCTGTGGGTTGACGTTCGTGCCGCTAAAGTCCGTCGTCGTATCAACATGCGCTAAAAAGCCAATTGTCGGCACCGTTTTATCTGTATTGCTCGGCAGCGTCGCAAATAAATAGCCGTTGTCATCGAGCGTAATGTCCGTTAAGCCGATGTCCGCAAGCTCTTGTTGTAACATATGCAATAAGTCAAATTGCTTTTGTGTTGACGGTGTCGTCGTTGAATTGAAGTCAGATTGTGTGTCGATTTTTACGTAGCGTAGTAAACGTTCGATTACTTGTTCTTTCATGTAAAAACCCTCCTTTAATGTATATCGCTATTGTAGCACTTTGCTTCGGTATTCGGAATATTTACGTTCTATATAGACGATGAATGTATTGTAGCGTTTGGTTCGTTGGCTCTCCACATCGAGGCAGGCTTTCCGCGGGCGTGGCGTGAGCCTGTAGTCTCACGCTCACGCTTTTCCCGCAGGAGTCCGCCTCTTGTTTCGAGCCTCGTTCGTATTTTAAATTTCAATCACCTTGTATATAGTGAATAATTGAAACTTTTTTATGCATTTTTCCGTATATGTATGAAAGAAAGGGTGAGGGTAATGGGAATGATGTTTGTATACGCTGCGATCGTCGCGCTCGTTGCGACAGCGATTATCGTGCCGCTAAAAAAGCCAGAATCGTTTAGCACGAAGCAGCAAGTAACTGCCGCGCTCGTGATTTTTGGCATCGCGTTTATTGCGACGGCGATTACTATTTATGTGACGAAAACGGATATGAACTGGCATGCGTTTTGGCCGGTAATCGTTGCAGGCACGCTAATTGGCGCAGCGTTTTCAAAAGGTAAGGAGCAAATGGTCAAAAGCTTGCTGTTTGTCGGATCACTAGGTGTTGTCGGCTATTTATTTGCCGCGCCGATTTTCAATGCGGACGACAAATTTGAATCAGCACAAATGAATGAAGGGGTCGAAATTCAGCCGTTTGATGAAACGAAAACGCCTGCGAGTGTACCGCCACAATTTGCCGAAAACAAAATGAAAAAATCGTTTAGCCAAGTGCCGAACACGAGCTTTTATGAGCTAGGCAATTTGCAAATTCAAAAGGTGAACGGTGAGTACGTCTACATCGCGCCGGTCGAGTTTTCGGGCTTCTTTAAATGGTGGAACGGCGAGACGACACCAGGGTACTTTATGTTAAGTGCGACCGATTCATCGGCGAATCCGAAATTTATTGAATCGGAAATGGCGTACGTGCCGTCAGCGTATTTAAATAGCGATTTAGAGCGTTACATGCGCTTGCACTATCCGACGCTCGTATTTAACGGTGATGCACAGCTTGAAGTTGATGAAGACGGCAAACCGTATTACATTCGCACGTACGGACAGTTTATTTCAGCGCGTGACGGCTTTGACGCGCAAGGTATTGTCGTTGTTGATGCCGCAACAGGTGAGACGTCGAAGTTTGAACTTGAAGACGTACCGGCGTTTATTGATGGTGCGATATCACCAGAGGCCGTGAGCTTACAAAATAGCTACTACGGCAATTATGTACATGGTTACTGGAATAGTAAGTTCGGGAAAAAAGATGTGAAGCTACCGTCAGATGAAGGTACGGAGGCGAACGTCAGCCCAATTTTTGATGAAAACGGCGACATGTATTATTTTACCGATTTCACAAGTCCGAAAGAGGGCGTTGATTCAATGCTCGGCTATGCGTTAACGAATGCGCGTACAGGTGAGGCGACGTATTATACAGGCAATACAGCTGAGGCATATATGAATTCACGCGGCGCATTAAACATCGTCGAGCGTCAATTTGTCGAGAAGGAATGGGAAGGCGAAATGCCGATTTTATACAACTTCTACGGCGAGGCGAGCTGGCTAACGGCGGTGCTTGATACGAACGGCTTCTTGCAAAACTATTTCATCGTGTCAGCATCAAACCCTGAAATTTCAGCGTTTGCGACGACACCGAACGAGGCGCTTCGCTTATATCGCACAGCACTTAGTCGCGGCGGTGGCACAGTGGACGGCGCATCCAATGCAGAGGAAGCGAACGTTACAGGAACGGTTTCACGCGTATACAAGGAGCGTTCAGGCGATTACACGATCGTATCGTTTTTATTACAAGACGGCACGAACTACATCGTTAGCTCCGAAAGTGTACCGCTCTCAATTTATTTACAGCAAGGTGACAACGTGGACATTACGTATGCAGCAACGGGCGAGCAGTTTTTACCAGTAAAAGCGCTCGTTATTCAAGGATTAACACCGTAATAAAAAAGGCGAATGCGTTTAGCATTCGCCTTTTGGCTGTTGTAGCAACTCTTTCACACGGTTGTAATGAATTAAAAACTGCTTTTCCGCAAAGTCGCTTAATGTCGGGAATGTCGTTTGCAGCTCCTGAAACTTACGCCATTCGTATTCATGTTTTTTAGGTACCATTGCTATGACAAACGTTAAATGGATCATTTGCAGCGTAGCGACTTCGAGGTTTTGTAAATTTGATTTAAACTTTACTTGCCAAATATCGGTATGTGGAATGTAGGAGCTAACGTATTCGGATACGCGTAACACGAGCTGCTCGTCTGTTAGTGAACGAACACGCTTATGAAGCAATACGGCATCGTCGTTGAACAATTCGATTTTCGTTGTGTAGTCTTTATCTGTGCGCTTTAGTTTACGGTCAATTAAGGTTGAAGCATGTTTATTTAAAAACGTCATGCGGTCATCTCCGTATTTTTGAATTGTTAACGAGAAGTATAGCATGAGCAGGTGGGAAAATGTGGATTTTTGCTCACGGTTTTTAGCAACAAAAAAAGCACCAAAGAAAAATTCTTTGATGCCGTGCTGCATTATTTCCACGTAAACCCTTTTGTCGCCAAGAAATCTTTCGTGAATGGACGATTTTGCGCTACTAAATAGTCCGCCATTTGCTTCGTCCAGTTCGATACTTTTTGGTTAGACGAACGGCTTGCGTAGTAGTCTTCCATCAGTTGATCGTATTCATCGAGTAACGTGTCGTATTGCTCGACGTCGTAGCTGTTTTCATGTAATACGGCTGCTACTGGTAAACGTGGCTTCGGCTCATTCGTTTTCGTCGGCTTGCCAATCGTCATCGCAAATAACGGGAAGACGTATTCCGGTAAGTTGAACAGCTCGCTAATTTCAGCAGGGTTTGTACGCGCCCCACCGATGTAGCAAATGCCGTAGCCTTGTGCTTCTGCTGCAATGACGAAGTTTTGTGCAAATAAGCTCACATCTGCTACGCCGACAAGCACGTTTTCAGCTGAATCGGCTGAAATTTCAACGCCGTGCTTTTTGCCAGCTTGATAAAGACGCTGGAAGTCGACGCAAAATAGGAATGATGCGCCTGCAGTTTTAAACTGGAAATCGTTTTTCGATAATTCGCCTAGCTTTTGCTTTTTGTCTTCATCGGTTACCCAAATGACGCTATAAGCTTGCACGAAATGAGAGCTTGCTGCCATTTGTGCTGTTTCGATTAAGTCGATCACCGTGTCTTTGTCGATGATTTCTCCTGTGTATTTGCGCACAGATGCATGTGCACGTAGTAAGTCACGAACCATTGTGTTTTCCTCCTTATGTATGAAAAATAAGGCTCTTTATCATTGCTTAAGGCTGCTTTTCACGTCGAGGCAGGCTTTCCGCGGGCGTGGCGTGAGCCTGTAGTCTCACGCTCACGCTTTTCCTGCAGGAGTCCGCCTCTCGTTCCAAGCAGCACATACTTCGCTAAGCTTAATTTTGATAAGGAACCAAAAAATGAACGTAGAGAAATGTTCTCTACGTTCATCATATAATATTGCGCCTTGAATTGAAAATGTTCTACAGTAGTCCAATCCACTGCCAATACGTCGCACTTAGTAATAGAACAAGCAAGTACCCGATAATCGTTAACGGAATGCCGGCTTTTAAGAAGTCCTTCGTCGTAAATGCGCCTGTACCGTACGCAAGCATGTTTTGCGGTGCGCTAATTGGTAATAAGAAACCGAAGCTAATTACGAATTGCTGAATTAATACAAAGCCGATGTTGTCAGCAGGAATCGTCATTGATAGCACGATGAATACGGGAATTAACGCGGATGCTAAGCTTGTCGCACTCGCGAAGCCTAAATGCACGATAATGTTAAACGCTGTTACAAGTGCAATCGTCGCAAGTAATGGCATTGAATCTAAGCCAAGTGAACCGAATACCGCATCTGATAACCATTGTGCGCCGTCCGTATTTAGTAATACTGTACCGAGCGCGATACCGACTGCGAATACGATAATCGTACCCCACGGAATAAGCGGTTGTACTTCTTCCCATGAGTATACGCCGATTTTTGGTGTTAACAATAACGCAATCGCTAAAATTGTTACTGTCGTTGTATCAAACGGGTGAAGCGAGCCTTCTGTTGACCAGAAGAATAAAAGTGCAACCGAAATAATAATTAAACGTACTTCTGATGCTTTTAATGGACCTAAGTCGGCAAGCTGTTGTTTAATCAGTGTTTTCCCGCCTGTGATTTCATTTGTTTCGGGCTTAATAAGCGTAATCATAATGAAGAATAATGCAATCGACATTAAAATTGAGAACGGAGCGGCATATAAAAACCATTCACTCCATGAAACTGTGACACCGAATTCTCCTTCGATGAAATTTAGCGCAACCATGTTTTGCGCCGCACCTGTTTTAATCCCGATGTTCCAAATTGATACGGATTGTACCGCTGTAATAATTAATAATGCACCAAGACGGCTGTTCGTTGCTAAACCGAACGCTGCAACCATCCCAAGTAAAATTGGCACAACTGCACCAGCACGAGCCGTCGCACTTGGCACGAAGAATGCTAAGATAATTGATACGATAATCGCACCTGCGACAATCGCTTTCGTTTTTGTACCTACAAGTGATAATACGAGTAACGCAAGTCGCTTATGTAAGTTTGTTACTTGCATCGCAGCCGCTAAAAATAGTGCCGCCGCTACAAGTGCCACAGCTGAGTTACTGAAGCCACCCAGTGCAAGCTTTAATGCGCCTGATGTTGTTAAGTTTTGCGTTGGGTCTTCCATTGATGGAGCAAGACCAAGTGATACGGTAATTAACCCGATAATCATTGCTGAGCTGACTGGATAAGAAACCGCTTCAGTCATCCATAAAATAATAGCAAATGCTAAAATGGCTAAGCTTCGTTGCCCTGCGACTGGTAGATCGCCGTCATTCGGTAAAAACGTAATGATGAAAAATGCAGCGAATGCAAGCGTAATCCAAAGCCATTGCAGATTGCGTTTTTGCTTGCCAGCTGCTTCGGGCGTTGTAGCTGAATTTGTCGTCATGTCGATCATCCTTTCTTCTTTTAAATTATTTTGAGAAAATAAAAACATGACATACCGATGTGAGTTAAACCTTATTAATGCAATAAAATGAAAATTATGTCATGAGCTATTTATAATTTTTAGTATAACATTTTACGTTATTGGAATTGTGAACACTTTGTCTGCATTTTGTTTCAGAAATTCGAATTTTTGTGAGTAATATGGAGAACAAAGAAGGAATTTCCATTTTGTTTCCCGACGGCTCAGTTTAAAAGAATTCAGAAATTTCTGTTGACATGTGAAATGATTGTCTAGTATACTCAGTCTCAACAACCGATGGAACGTACAACTCAATAACTCTTATCCAGAGAGGTGGAGGGACTAGGCCCTGTGATACCCGGCAACCAGCTTGTGACGAACAAGATAAGGTGCTAATTCCTACAAGTTCTCATTTGAGCTTGAAAGATAAGAGGAGGAACATTTAACCCTCTTCTTATATACAAGAAGAGGGTTTTTGTTTTCTCTCATGCGAGAAAAAAATTCCTTCTCAGGAGAAGTGACCTGAGTGTAAACCATTGAATGTTTAAAACCTAGTAAGTTGATTTGTTTTTTTGTGAGGGCAGTCATTTCTGCTCGCAAAATCTCTCATGTGAGGTCGCTGCTCATTCGTAGTTGATAACGGATCAATCGCTCATGTGCGGCTAGGTGGATGCTTCTGAAACAGTTGGTATAAAAGGAATAGAGCTCATTTGCTCAGCACGTGTAACCGCCGTCTCTCATATGAGATGGGGTGCACAAATCGTGTTTTACGTCGCTTTAAAATTTAATACCAAGTAAATCTGTAAACATTATTGACAATGAAATCGTTGTCGTCTATACTAGTCATTAATAAGGCAATTGTTACCCCATAACAAAACAGTAAAGGAGTTGAATCGAATGGCAAACAAGTACAGTGCACAAAACATCGCTGCATATTTCATTTACGAAATGAACGAGCGTCAAGCTTTCATTAATAACGAGGTGCTACAACACATGCTAGCGCAATTAAATCGTGTATGGACGAAGCATTTTGGACAATCAGCGTTTATCGAAGAGGTGGCATCTCCAGCTTGTCACTACTCAGTAGAAGACGTGTACAATACATACGCAGAAGCAGAATCAGCACATATTGACGCACCTGCAAAAGAGTGGACGTTACCATATGGAAAATTCCAGCTTGTGTATCGAACAATCCCAGCACCGAAATTTACAGCAGATGAATTACGCATTGTGAGCCATGTCGCACGTCAACACCGTTTACTAGCCAATGCAGTATAAAAAAACGAAAAGCTCTCGCACATTTCTCCTTCTGTGCGAGAGCTTTTTTTGTTGTTATTTAAAGTAGCTCATTAAACGTAGCTCGATACCTTGTGCGCCGACTGAATCGTCCTCAATCACTTTTTCGCGTGGCATTGCTTCGTATACGTTTTGGCGTGTTGTGTGCGACATATGGCTCGTGCATAATACAACAACTTCACTTTTACGTGCAGCTTGCTTAATTTTTTCAAGCGGTCCGAAGCCATCAGCGAGCGTAATGTCATAATATGGGCTTAGGCGATTTCGATAGCTATCGAAGTAATCGGTGCGTGTGACAACTGTCACGGCTGGCTTGTCGCCTTGTACGTCGCGTGTTTCAAACACGACTTTTTCTTTTTTCGGCTCGTACAGTGTGCTGCGCGCCATTTTTTGTTCGATTGTTTCCTCGATGTTCGCTTCACTTTCTAGTCGGTATAAGTAGCGGTGATGCTCATCGACGTAAATGACTTCACCTTCAGTTGGCGTATAATGCGCTGGGTCGTATTTTAAAATGACGACTTCGCGATTGTCCTTTTTAATGAAGCACTGCTCGGCAATTTCGTGAATCGTTGCGAGCTGGCGTTTCGTGTAATACTCCGAGCTTTCGTAAAATGCATGACGACCGAAAACGTGCAAAATTTCGCCTTCGTGGAACGTAAATGTGTCGTACATTTTTAAGTTATGATGTGACGGCAGCTCCTTATATAGCACTTCTTGTGTGAACGGCTTAATGACGACGGCGCCGTTACCGATGAGCTGCTGCACGTGATAAAGCTCGTGTTTTTTTAATTTAATCGAAGCGGCGAGATCGTCTAAATTACTCGTCTTATCCATGTAATAGCGTGCGAGCTCATGCGTGCGTGTGTAGGCGACGATTTGCCCGTGCAGTGCGCGTTCAGTTGGCTTTAAGCGCAGTGGTACGAGCTTGCCTGCTGAATAAATGTGCGGCACGTCTTGAACCATTTCAACGATGCTAAACTGGCAGCCGACAAGCAGTGGGGCATCGTAGTAGCAATAATGATAATTTTCAAGTAGCTCAAATTGCTCGTTGACGCGCACGAATTGCTGGTTGCGTAAATAAACCGGGTTTGGAATTTTTTTGATTAGATGTGCGTCACCGTTTGCGAATACGATGTAATGCCCATCGTCGCGTGGCTCATAGTAACCGAACAAGTCGTTCATCGTCGTTTGAGGGCGGCGCTTTGCACGGCGGTCTGTTAATAGCTGTGTAAACATGGTGAAGTATTGCTCTAGTTGTAGTTCATCTTCTAATGTCGCTTGCTCAAGAAGTGGTTTACCGAGTTCCATCCACTGCTCAATCGTTAGCTGTGATGCTTGCTCGTTCACTTGCTTTTGGTCGTTTAATTGTTTTAGTAAGGCGCTGCGTTCCGCTTTAAGCTCCTCAATTTCACCTTTCTTTTTGCGAACTTCACGCTCTTGTGTGTTGAGATCCATATCGAATTGGCGCTTTTGTTTGTCGAGTTCGTCCTTTGCGTCCTTTAGCTTTGTTTGTAGCTCCAGCACCTCTTGTTTATTCGATGGTGTTTCAACGACTGTTTTTTGTGCTGTGCGTGCTTCCTTCACTAAATCCTTTTGCTTTTTTAGCTCATCCTTTAGTTTTTGGATTTTTGCGTCTTTATCTTTGTTAGCGGTGCGAGCCGATTTGAGCTGTGACTGTAGCTGTTGCATATTTGCTGCTCCGATGCTGCGCTCTAAATGGCTGACGATTGATTCCTTATACGTTTTATGTAGCGTTAATACGTCTGCAAAAGAGGGCTCCTCGCTAAATTCATCGTATAGTAGACGCTCTAGCTGGCTTGTGAAAATGGCGTAAAATAACACGCTTGCTGTATTTTCGTAGCTCAGTAAAAATTCTGTTACAGACATATGCTCAAGCGTGCTCATTTGCTTTGTGAACAGCGGCTCCTCTGATGCTGCGATATATTGCGTAAAGACGTGCTTTGATAAGCTGCGACGCATTTCGGCTTCGAGTACGCGGCTAAGTAAAAATGTTTGGGCGCTCATCATACGAGGTGGTGTCGCGTTGTCTGTGCTAATGAATGTGAGCAACTGATTGTTCTTTTTCTCGAAGCCCCCGAGCGTGTGAAATTGTCCGTCCTCGATGTGATACGGAGCGTGCTTATAAAGCATCATTAATTCTGTAAATACTTTTTGCAGCGATACTTGATTAAAGAAGGATAACATTTCTTCATCTAGCGCAGCGATTGGTTTTTTCGACATCACTGTGTGGACACGCAGCTCTTGATCCATTTGTGAGATGTTATTAAATAGTGCAAAGCTTGCGGCATTGTCGTCTTCAAATTTACCGTACCAAGCTGTGAGCGTATATTGTAGTGACCTCGGTAGCTCCTTAATCGCATCCTCGATTGTAAACGTATGCTCGGTTAATTGTGCTAGTTTTTGTTTGGCTAGTTTTGTGTTCGTTTTTGATAAAAACATTGGAAATCCTCCTATAAAAGCTATTTTTTTACATTAAACCATTTTCGGTTGGTCTCAATACGTCCATTTCGTTGTGTAAACATAAGTCGGACATCTATTTTTTAGGGAAGAAAGGTACTGAGCGAAAGTTGTCACAAATGACTTTTTGGAAAAGACAAATGTTTTTCTAAGGAAGATTTCCCTTGATTTTATGTACGTACTTCGTGTAAAATTTTCTTTAAAGTAATTTTTGGAATAGTTCGAACTTGATGAAACATTTTGGAGGAGAAATCGAATGGCGACAATTAAGGCGGCCATCTTAGGCTTTGGTACGGTAGGACAAGGTATTTACCATGTTGTAAATGAAAAGCGCGCACAGCTAAAAGCAAAGCTAGGTGTAGAGCTAGAGATTGTAAAAATTTTAGTGCGTGATACGAAAAATGAGCGCGTACCAGGTACAGCAGCTTTATTAACAGATTCAATTGAGGATGTATTAGCGGTTGACGGCTTACAAGTTGTGTTTGAAGCAATTGTAGACGAGGAACCAGCATTCACATATTTAAAGCGTGCAGTGGAACAGCGCTGCCACGTGATTACAGCAAATAAAGTGATGTTTGCAAAGCGTGGTATGGAGCTACAGCAGCTTGCAAAAACGAAAGGTGTACACGTAGGCTACGAAGCGACAGTAGCAGGCGGTGTGCCAATTATTAAAACGATGAAAAACATTTTACTCGTAAACGATGTAAGCCGTATTCAAGGGATTTTAAACGGTACGACGAACTATATGTTAACGAAAATGCGCCAAGAAAACTGGAGCTATGACGAGGCATTAACTGAAGCGCAACGACTTGGCTATGCAGAGGCAGATCCGTACAACGACGTATCTGGGCAAGATGCGTTCAAAAAAATTATGGTGCTTTGCGACCTTGCATTCGGCGAGCAGCCAAACTGGGACGATGTGGACGTAATCGGCATTAATACGTTAACGACAGAGCAGCTTGAAGACGCGAAGGCAAAAGGATTACGCTACCGTCACGTTGCTGAGGCAGAGAAGCGTGAGGACGGCACGATTGTAGCGAAAGTTGCACCACAGCTTGTTGCACCGGATCACCCGTTATATCCGATTGACGATGTGTTTAACGCAGTCGCGATGGAGACGAACTACATCGGTACGTTAACAGTAACAGGACCAGGAGCAGGTATGTACCCAACAGCGAGCGTAATGGTAGAGGATTACGCTGAAATTATTGGCAAACGTGCAGGCTTTACGGTTTCGATTTAATAGATGAAAAGGGATACGCTATGTCGAATTGACATGTCGTATCCCTTTTTTTGTTTATTGTAAGGCATGTTTTGCAAGCTTCATGATCGTCATATCTTCCATCGGCGGGTTATGCAAGCCTGCGCGGACGTCGCGGTAGTAGCGTTGAAGCGGGCAAGACATTTGTAAGCTATGCGCACCACAAAGACGCATTGACATATCGATGACACGAATCGCCCCGTTTAACACTTTCACTTTTGCGGCGCCGAGTTCTTCTGTTAGCTGCGGGCGTAACGCTTCGTCGTCGTACAGTCGCGCGGCCGAATATAAAAAGTGGCGCATTTCTAAAAGCTCCTGTTCGATTTGTCCGATTTGCATTTGGACGTTTGGCAGCTCGCTAATTGTCGTGTCGATGCTGTTTGGTGCGTACGTTTTCGCGTATTGTACCGCATAGTCACGCGCCGCTTGTGCGATGCCTAAGTAGCACGCGGGAATATGCAGTAGCCAGCCGTTTAAGCGGTAGTTGCGCGGCATTGAAGCGTCCTCGACTAAATGATGCAGTGGTACGCGTACATTTTGCAGAAGTAAATCGTCGCTTGCTGTTGAGCGCATCGCAACCGTATTCCACGTTTTGTTTAGCGTGACACCTGCTGCATCGTGCGGCACGAGGAAGTGACAAATGCCGTCGTATGCGTCACACCAAGCCGTTACGATAAAGTAGCGCAGCGCTGGTGATGTTGTCGCAAACGTTTTATGCCCATTAATTACCCAACAATCGCCGTCTTGAACCGCTGTTGTTTGAGGACGACCGCCGCGCATTGGGCTACCTGTTGCTGCCTCGCTTGCATTGCGGTTGACGAGTGCGCCGTCTGTAATTTCTTTTGCGAAAAATTCAAGTAAGTCGTCGCGCCACAATTTTTTTTCGTATAAATCGCCGACGATGCCGAGCTGCCAGCCGATTGCGAGCGCTGTTGAGCCATCAAACGTGGCGAGTGTTTCTTGGACGGCAATCATATCAGTTACGGAAAAGCCTGCGCCGCCGTAGCTTGTCGGTAGTGTTAATGCACCGTAGCCATTTTGTGCTAGCCACTCGATTTGTTCGAGCGGGAATGTGCGCGTTTCATCACGAAGCTGTGCGTCTGTCGTGAAAAAATCGCGCTGTTGTTGAAGTGTTTGAATCCATTGTTTTGCTTTTGGTGAAGCGAACATCGTAAAACATCCTTTCGTGAGTAGCTTGTCATTATGTTGCATGATTGAAAAAAGACAGCGAATGCACGCTGCCTACTTCATCTATTTAGTCCTCGTCTTTTACATCCATATCTTCTGGAATTGGTGTGTTGCGCCAAATTTCGATTTCTTCTTTAATGCGCTCTAGCTGATTGAAATACGAGTCGAATTGACCTGTATTGACGATAAACTGCTCACCATCAAATACAGCTTTAATGCGTCCTTCGTAAATATACTTTAGCACCTGCGACTGCGGCATCCCTAAATCCTTCGCTGTTTCCTCGACGCTTTTATAGTACATAGGATTCTCGCCCCTTTCGACATGTGATATCTTTTATTATATACGAAATGCTTTGCTTTGTACTATTATATGAAAAATGCAGGGCTTCTGTTGCAGGAGTACGAATATAGTTAAAGAGGGGGAGAGGCATATGAAGAAGGTGTTAATTACACGTAAATTTCCAGAACAGTTTGTCACACCATTACGTGAGGTCGCAGAGGTGATTGAGTGGCATGAGGAATTAGAAGTGATGCCACGCGCTGAGCTGCTTGCACAAGTTGGGGACGTCGATGCAATTTGGGCGACGCTAGAAGATCGCATTGATGAGGAACTGCTTGACCGTGCGCCGAAGCTGAAAATGGTGTCGAACTTAGCGGTCGGCTACAACAACTTAAGCATCGACTTGTTTAAAGAGCGCGGCATCATGTCAACAAATACACCAAACGTACTGACGAATGCGACGGCGGATTTAGCGTTTGGGTTGCTCATTGCGACGGCGCGTCGATTAGTGGAAGGGGCAGATTATTTACGTGCAGGTGAATGGAAAGGCTGGTCGCCGATGCAATTGACGGGCATGGAAGTGTCGGGCGCGACGATTGGCATTATCGGCATGGGGCGCATCGGTTCAGCGGTCGCTCGTCGTTCACGCGGCTTTGATATGGAAGTGCTATACCATAATCGTAATCGCAAATACGAGCATGAGGAAATGTACGGCTTCCGTTATCGCCAGCTCGATGATTTGTTACAAGAATCGGATTTTGTTGTCGTGCTAACACCGTACACCGCACAGACGCATCATTTAATCGGTGAACGCGAGCTAAAGCTGATGAAAAAAACAGCGGTGCTTATTAATGTATCGCGCGGCGGCATTGTCGATGAGGATGCATTATATGACGCGCTGCTAAATAAAGACATTTGGGCGGCGGGCTTAGATGTGTTTGAAAAAGAGCCAATTGCGCTAGATCATCCGTTGCTCACATTGCCAAACGTCGTGGCGCTACCACATATCGCAAGTGCGAGTGTGAAGACGCGTCACGACATGTTCCAAACAAATTTAGAGGCGCTGCTTACATTTATAGATGACGATAAGCCGAAAAATCGTTTAACATAAATTATTCATGCCGTAAAACGATTGCTTTCATACGAGAAATGAAGGAAAATAGATTATAAGGTACAATACAATTGTTTTAAGTAGAATAATAGTGCCTTTTTCGTTTTGTTTGTCTCCGGTATTTGGATTGTTGTAATCAAAATATGAGGAAGGGGATATGTAGTATGAAAGTAGTTGTTTTAGGTGCAGGGTTGATGGGGCGAGAAATTGCGAGGGATTTAGTGAACAGTGACAGCATTACGGCGGTGATTTTAGCGGATAAAAAGCTGATAGAGCCGCAATTAATTGAGCAGCTTCAATCGCCAAAAATTGAAACGGTCGTAATGGATGCAAATGATGAGCAGCAGCTTGAGGAAGTCATGGCGAAAGGGCAGGCCGTCGTCAACGCATTGTTTTATACGTTCAATGAGCAAGTAGCCAAAACAGCCGTTAAAGTCGGTGTGCATCTCGTCGATTTAGGCGGGCATATTGACGGCGTGACAGACCGCGTACTACAGCTAAATGATGCAGCAAAACAAAAGGACGTTATTCTTATTCCAGATATGGGGGTAGCACCGGGCATGACGAATGTGCTCGTTGGTTACGGTGCGTCAAAGCTTGATGCGGTCGAATCCGTGAAGCTATACGTTGGCGGTATTCCAGTTGAGCCGAAGCCACCGCTACAATATACGCATGTGTTCTCGCTTGAAGGCATGTTTGACCATTATACGAAGCCAACACTTGTCGTCGAGCTTGGCGAGGAGCAGTTAAAGCCATCACTTAGCGGCGAGGAGCAAATTTACTTTGATAGCTTTGGTATTTTAGAGGCGTTTTATACAGCGGGCGGTATTTCGACGCTGCATCGCTCCTTCCCAGGGGTGCAAACACTTGAGTACAAAACGATTCGTTATCCAGGGCATGCCGAAAAGTTTGAGCTATTAACAGCGCTTGGCTTTTTAGATACGGATCAGCGCGTAAAAGTTGGCGATACGCATGTGAATGTGCGAGACGTGACACGCGAGGTGATGAAGGAAAAGCTTGCGCAAGGTGACGAAGCGGATGCGGTATTACTGCGCATCGTCGTAACGGGTGAAAAATCAGAGCAGCAGGTGACGTATGAGTATGAGCTGATGCTGAAAAAGGAAGCAGCATCTCCAGCTTCTGCAATGGCACGTGTTACAGGTGCGACAGCCTCAGCCGTTGTGCAAATGGTGCTAGACGGAACCATTTTAGAGCGCGGTGTTCGTCCACCAGAGTTTGCCGTACCAGGTGCGAAGTATATTAAAGAAATGGCCAAGCGCGGCATCGATATTCGTGAGACGGAACATAAGTCGTCGATGATTGTGAAATGGTAATACTCGTTTGGGCAAGGTGTGTTGTGAGCGCTCCTTGCCTTTTTGAAAGCAAAAAAAATCATTCGAAGCGGCATCGTTTCGAATGATTTTTCTTTTTTATGGCAAGTACGCATTCAGCTCTGAAATTGTCACCATTTCGTAGCCAGCTGCTTGAATGCTTGCGAGCACGCTGTCAAGTGCATCGGCAGTTGGTTGGTGAATGTCATGCATTAAAATGATCGCATTGTTGTGCAGTAAATTGTTGACGATTTGAAGTGTTTGCTCTGGGTCGCGGTGTTTCCAATCAAGCGTATCAATCGACCATAAGACATTTTTTAACGGCACGAGTGATGCTACGCGGGCGTTGATGCTGCCGTATGGTGCGCGGAATGATGATGGAAGTGCGCCTGTTGCTTGCACGATTATGTCGGTCGTACGGTTATATTCGTCTGAAATAATCTCGTCTTTTTGCTTCACTAAATCTGGATGTGACCACGTATGATTGCCAATTTCATGCCCTTCATCGAGAATGCGTCGCGCAAGATATGGGTTATTCACAACACGCTGACCAAGCACATAGAACGTCGCCTTCACATTATATTTTTTTAACGTATCGAGTATTTGCGGTGTTACCGTTTCGTGCGGGCCGTCATCAAACGTAATGGCTACGCGCTTTTTCGAATGATCTACAACATAATCAGCCGGAATGACGTTTTCCATTTGTGCTGCAGGTAAACGATATGCCTCAGCGAATAAATGATGCACCATGCGAACAGGTAGCGCCACATCAACAATCGCAGGTGTGCCGTTTGTGACGAACGACAGCGTTAAGTAATGTTTAGACAATGTGAATTGCGAGAAGTGCTCCCACTTTGGCGTATAGTTATTTGCCATAAACGGTGCGCTCGTTAAAGTTGCGAGCTGTGCATTTTTTTGAACGAATTGGCGAACGGAAGCTAATACCGTTGCGAGACGTGCTTCGTCATGTTCGAGCAGTTGCTTAAACGTCACGAGCTTTTGTGCTTGAGCATCGTAAAAGTAATGCTTTAGCTCGCTCGATATTTGTGCGTCCGCTTGTAAAATTCGTTTATGTAATGTGAATGAATAATAATCATTCATATACGGTGTTACGTGTGTTTCCACGGTTAAATTATTTGTCGTGTCGTTACTTGCTCGTTCAATATATTGCTTTTTGAATTGCTCGATGTCATCTTTTAATAATGCATCGGTCAATTCGCTACCAGTCAATATATATTGTAACGTATACGGAAATTGAGCATCGTTTGCGACTTCGGTTACGTTTGTTAACGCAGGAAAATCAGGGTATGCAGCTTCGGTTACAGTTGCTTCTGGCAATACTGGTGAAGCGGCAGTTTTTGATAGTTCGGCAGTAGGTTTACTAAACGCGGTGTACAATACGATGCAAAGGATAATAAAAACGCCGATTGCAGCGATGAATGATGCATAAAATTTCGGCATTTCTGATACAGGCTTTCGTTCCATTCGTCAAAGACTCCTTTTTGTGTGTGGCAAAATAATAAACGTGGAATAAAGCTATATAAATTAGCTATTGCGCTTTGCTATATAAGTTCGTTAAGATGGCTGTGACTATATTGCAAAAGGAGGGAAATAGCTTGGATTATAACGAGCGAACAGAATTTGCAATAGATTGTTTCTTATTAGCAGGCCGCATCATGATGGAAAGCGGTGCTGAAACATATCGCGTGGAAGATACGATGCTTCGTATGGCGCACTCTCAAGGAATGACGAGCGCACAAAGCTATGTGACACCGACTGGCATTATTTTTTCACTCGGACGCACGCAGCCGACACGTATTACATCGATTCCAAATCGCGCAACGAATTTACATCGGATTTCCCTAGTAAATACCATTTCACGAAAGCTCACTTCTAGTATCATAACATTAGAAGAAGCGTATGACGAGCTGAAAAAAATAGAAAAAAATAATTATATGTTACCAGTTTTTATGCAAATAATAGCAGCAGCGTTAGCAAGTGGTTGTTTTTTAATTATGTTTGCGGGGGTGTGGCAAGATTTCATTCCAGCGATGGTCGCAGGGGGTCTCGGTTATTGGGTATTATTGCTCGTAACGGACGCCACGAAAGTTAAATTTTTCTCTGAATTTATCGCGGCAGTAGCAGTCGGGCTCGTTGCGGCACTCGCCGTACAGCTCGGCATCGGGCAACAAATAGACACAATCATTATCGGCTCGGTCATGCCGCTCGTGCCGGGGGTAATTATTACAATTGCGATTCGCGATTTAATTGCGGGGCATTTCACATCGGGGCTCGCGCGTGGCATTGAGGCGTTGCTGACGGCGTTTGCGATCGGCTCAGGCATCGCACTTGCACTAACGATTATATAAAGGGGTGAATGAATGGATTATGTCATACAAGCAGTCGTCAGCTTTTTGGCGAGCGCATGCTTTGGTGTTATTTTTAACGCGCCGTTTCGTAAGCTTCTTTATTGCGGCGTTGTCGGCATGACGAGCTGGCTCATTTATTTTGTGCTAACGGAGCTGTACGCGTTTGACGTCATTCATGCGTCATTTGCAAGCGCGATGTTCGTCGGTATTTGTGCACACATTTTAGCGAAGCGTTTACGCGTGCCGATGATGATTTTTAACGTATCGGGCATCATTCCGCTCGTGCCGGGTGGAACATCATACAATGCGATGCGCAGCTTAATGGAAAATGATTTTACGATGGGTGTACAATACTCAGCACGCGTGTTCATGATTGCTGGGGCGATTGCGATGGGCATCGTGTTTGCTGAAGTGTTTATACAAGTAATGCGCAAGGCGATGACGAAGCGAAAAACGGTGTAGTAAATGAAAAAATCCTAGTGGGCTATGTTGTCCACTAGGATTTTTTTATGCTTATTTTAAAAATGCTTTTAGCTCGTTCGGTAATGCAGGCTTGCTAATGTAGTAGCCTTGTAGCACGTCGCAGCCAAATTTCTTAAGTAAATCGGCTTGCTCTTCGTTTTCGACACCTTCTGCAATAACAGCGAAGTTCATCGATTTGCCAAGCTGCACCATACCGTTGACGATTTGCGCTGATTTTTCCGACTTTAACATTGACGCGATAAACGTTTGGTCAATTTTTAGCGTCTTGATCGGCAATAGCTGCATGTAACGGAACGATGCATAGCCTGTACCGAAGTCGTCTAAAATGAACGAGATACCGGCTTGCTCCAGCGTACGCATTTGCGCCATGATCGACGTTTCGCTTTCGGCTTCAAGTGCGAACTTCTCGGTAATTTCTAAATGGATTGACGTCGTTGGACAGCCTGTGCGCTCGATAATTTCAAGCATCGTTTTAGCGACGTTTTTGCCGCGGAACTCACGAATGGATGAGTTAATACTTACTTTTAAGTCGTGCCCTTGTGCATGCCAATCCACCGCTTGTAAGCATGCCTTTTCTAGCATGAACATACCGATTTCGCTAATTAAGCCTGTTTCCTCGGCAATTGGAATCAGTTCGTCTGGTGTTACCGTACCGATTTCCTCGTCATGCCAGCGTACAAGTGCCTCCATCGCGATAACCTTTTTCGACGCGGTATCAATTAATGGCTGATAGTAAACGTCTAAGTTACGTTGGTCCAGCGCAAGTAGTAAGCGCTTCTCAACAACTGAACGACGGTTTAACGCTTTATGTGATGCTTTTGATAACGACACGATGTTGTTGCCGCCTGCTTCACGAACCGTTGCAATTGTTGCAACAGATGCTTTCATCATTTGAGAAAATGTCGTTTGGTCCTCTGGGAAGCGTGTCATACCACCACTAATTGAAATCGGCACGGCAGAATGATTGTTGTAAATCGGATTTTGCTGTAAATATGTGAGGAAGCCTTGAATGAACCAATCGCTAAGCGGCGTTAACACGACGAAATCACTCTCGTTAATGCGTGCCATGACGCTATCTTGGAAGTACATTTTCATGCGCTTTGTAAACTCGATAATCAGTGATTCATCCGACTTGCCGATATATAAATCTTTTAGTGTGTAAAATTTATCGATGCTTAAATAAACAAACGAGAAGTGACGCCCCACTTTAATTTTTTCCTCGATGACATTTTCAAGACAGTGCGTGTTCATTAAGCCCGTTTCTTGGTCGATGTAGGCGATTTTTTCAAGCTGTGTTTGCAGTTGACGATGATCGGTAATGTCGCGCTCAATCAGGACAAAAATGGGATCGTTTGAGTCTTTTGCGATCGTTGGAATGGCGATTAAATGCGTGAAGTACGTTTGTCCGTCCTTCGTCATTTTTTCCACTTCGCCTTGCCATGAGTTACCAGACTGGAGCTGCTGCCAAATTTGTTCTACGCCTGCTGCTGCATTTTCGTTGTCCGGGAAGAGCTGCCAAAACGTTTTGCCGATTACGCGCTTTGGTGTCCAGCGGCTCGTTTTTAAAAATTGGCTATTGCAGCCGATGATGAAGCCGTCATAATCCAAATACGTCAGCATAAATGACTTCTCTAAGCCGTTCGTAATGCTTTCTAAATGTTGTACTTTGTAGCCAATCTCACTTTTTTCTTCATGAACGTGTAATAAGCACACGACAGCGCCCTCGATACCTTTTTTCGCCGGCACGAGTACTGCTGAAACAGAAATCGTTTCGTTTGTAGCTGTTTGTAAATTCAGTTGGTGATTTGTTTTCACAGAGGCTAAGTTGAAGGAGGATTCTTTGTTTGGTGTTAATGCTGTAGTTAGCTGTGCGATGAAGTCGTCAGTCTTATCGTTTACGATATCTTCGCGCGTATAGCCGAACGCTTTTTCCGCCGCTTCGTTCCATTCGAAAATCTCACCCGTTTGTGAAATCGCAAATGCAGGCTCCTTATGGTGTTCTAGGAAATGGATATCAATTTCTATATTTTTTAGGGAATTACTCATTTAGTTCGTTCTCCTATTCTTAATATATTTGGACTAATACTATTCATTCATATAAAAATAATTAGTCACTTTTTTTACTCATTATATATGGATGTAGATTAATATAAGGTATTTTTTACTATTTTAAAGGCTATTGGTAAAAGAAGATACCTTTTTCAACGTATTGTATTATTTTTTACATTAAAAATTTACAGAAATGTTACACCATACTCAGTCATCAGCTCTTTGACTGAAACTTTCTAGGTGTATTTCAAATGAAATATGTGGACGTGCATTACTTCTTCTCTATACCCGAAACGATAATTATATATACCCTAAAAACTAACCTTCCTGCATCGCATACAGATAATAGTCCTTATACAATACAGAATAAAATATAACAAAAGAAAGTTCATGATAAAAATACTCATAAACATATTATAACGTATAGGTAAAATTACGGTTACATATGACGCCAGCTTAAATGAAAATGATTTTCGATGACAGAAAATTGTGTCATAATAGGCGTAATTAAAATTTCTTCGGATAGCGAAAGAAAAGAGAGGTTATGTTGAATGAGAAAAGTGTTCTCCTATGCGTTGCCGTATAAATGGATCGCAGCGTGGGCGTTTTTGTTCATGTTGCTAGAGCTTGCAGTTGATTTATTACAGCCGCTCATTATGGCACGCATTATTGATGAAGGAATTTTACAAAATGATTTACAGGCGGTGCAGCAATGGGGAATCGTGCTGCTTGCTTTATCGTTAGTTGGGCTATTTTTCGGCATTGCGAACTCGTATTTTTCATCCCATGCGGCGCAAAGCTTTTCGTTTGAGCTGCGCAATGCATTGTTTGAGAAAATCCAGCGCTTCACAATGTCTACGTACGCGAAATTTCCTGCATCGAGCTTAATTACGCGTTTGACGAGCGACGTCACACAAGTGCAAAACTTGTTGTTCATGTCACTGCGCATTATGCTGCGTGCGCCGTTGTACGTTGCAGGTAGCTTGATTATGATGTTTATCATCAACGCGAAGCTTGCCTTTTATTTTGTCGTGGTCACGCCGTTTGCGGTTATTTTTTTATACATCGTTGTGAAAAAAGGGGCACGAAACTTTGCGCAAGTGCAACGACGCGTCGATCGATTAAATCGCGTGCTACAAGAAAGCTTGCAGGCAATTCGTCTGGTGAAAGCGTATTTACGTGGACAGTATGAGGCGAGCCGCTTTGAAAAAATTGCAGACAGCTTAAAGCTCGATACGATGAAGGCGCTGCGCTTAATGGAAATTTTATTGCCGGTGCTTTGGGTGTTCATGAACGGTGCGCTGCTTGTTGTCATTTGGCTAGGCTCCGCGCAAATTGAAGCGGGCAATACACAAGTCGGTGAACTCGTTGCCATTATTAACTATGCGACGCGTATGACGGCGATGTTCTCGATGTTTGCGTTTATTATTTCAGCGTTTGCGCGTGCACAAGCAAGCTCACACCGCATGAAAGAAGTACTCGTTATTGAAGATGGGCTAGAGGAGCTACAACCGGTAACAGCACGTGAGCTACAGCCGATTGCACTACGCTTTGACGACGTATCGTTTAGCTATGCAAAAGACGCTGAGCCAGTGCTGCGAAACGTGTCATTTTCCGTTGCAGCGGGTGAGAAAGTTGCGATTATTGGGGCGACGGGCTCTGGGAAGACAACGCTGCTTAGCTTAGTACCAAACTTTCATGAGGCGACGAGCGGCACGGTGTATGTGAATGATTTGCCGATTCATGAGTGGTCGCGCGAGGAGCTGCGTGCGCATATGGGGCTTGTGCTACAGCAATCTATTTTATTTACAGGCTCGATTGCGCACAACATCCGCTGGGGGAAAAAGGGCGCAACGGACGAGGAAGTGAAAAATGCCGCCGCTCGTGCACAAATTCACGATTCCATTATGCAGTTTGATGCGGGCTATGACACGCGCGTTGGGCAAAAGGGTGTGAACTTGTCAGGTGGGCAGAAGCAGCGTATTGCGATTGCACGCGCGCTCATTCGCCAGCCAAAGCTACTTATTTTAGATGATAGTACGAGTGCGCTCGATGTGACGACAGAAGCGGCACTGTGGGAGGCACTTGCAGAAGAGCAAATGACGATGCTTGTCGTAACGCAAAAAATCGTCACGGCCGAGCGCATGGATAAAATTATTTTGCTTGAGGAGGGGCGCGTTGTACAAATTGGTACGCATGCACAGCTGCTTGAGCAATCAACGTTGTATCAACAAATTTACGCATCGCAGCAAGGGGGAATGGCACAGTGAAAATATTTGGCTACGAACCTGTCATTACAAAAGATGACTTAAAAAAGAAGGGCAAAAAAAAGGTCGATAAAGCAAACGACTGGAAAGACACGCTATACCGAATTTGGCTATTGCTTGCGGAACAGCGTGTGTTACTCATCGTCGTCATTGGGATGGTCGTACTTAGCTCTGCATTATCACTGCTTGGGCCGTTTTTAATCGGCTACATGATCGACCAGTTTATTGTGCCGGGGCAATTTAGCGGCATGGAGCGCTTTCTTATCGGGCTTGCGGTCGTTTATGTTTTGCTTTCAGTAACGACGTATGTGCAAAATATTTGGATGATCACGATTGCACAGCAAACAATATACCGCATGCGCACGAACGTATTTCGTCATTTGCAAAGCTTACCGATTCCGTTTTTTGACCGCCGCCAGCACGGGGAATTAATGAGCCGTGTAACGAACGATATTGAAACGGTCAGCACGACGCTCAACTCATCGATTATTCAAGTGTTTTCGAGCGTGCTCACAATTGTCGGTACGTTTGCGGTCATGCTCTACTTAAGCCCGTTACTGACGCTTTTAACGATGCTGATTATTCCGCTTATGTTTATGGCACTGCGCTGGATTACGAACCGCACAGGCAAGCTATTTAAATTGCAGCAGCAAGCGGTCGGTTCGTTAAACGGCATGATTGAGGAGACGATTTCAGGGCAAAAAATCGTTAAAGCGTTTTCGCAGGAAGAGCACGTTATTGCGGAGTTTCGCGAGCGCTCGAATGAACTGCGACGAAACGGCTTTTGGGCGCTGACGTATTCAGGCTACATTCCAAAAGTGATGAACTTTTTAAACAATATGAGTTTTACAATTATTGCGGCAGTCGGTGGTATGCTGGCGCTAAAAGGGCACGTATCAGTCGGTACTATCGTCATTTTCACCGAGTATTCACGCCAGTTCACGCGACCGTTAAGCGATTTGGCAAACCAGTTCAATACGGTGCTATCCGCGATTGCCGGTGCAGAACGCGTATTTGCGATTATGGATGAAAAAGCGGACGAGGATGCGGGGAAAGAGGCGAGCGTATTGCAAGGGAACGTGTCGTTTGATGACGTAACATTTCGTTATAATGCCGCGCAGCAAGCACCGACGCTTCAGCACGTGAACTTTAACGTGACGAGCGGACAAATGGTAGCGCTTGTCGGAGCAACCGGTGCAGGGAAGACGACGATTATGCAGCTCATTGCACGTTTTTACGACGTTGATGAAGGGCGTGTGCTGTTTGATGACGTGGACGTGCGCGAGTACACACGAGAGAGCTTGCGCAGTCAAATGGCATTCGTGCTACAAGACCCGTTTTTATTTGAGGACACGGTCTCAAATAATATTCGCTACGGGCGCTTAAACGCAACGACAGAGGACATTGTGGACGCGGCGAAAAAGGCGAATGCACACGACTTCATTATGAAGCTTGAAAACGGCTACGACACGTATTTAAGTGCGAACGGTGACAACTTATCACAAGGGCAACGTCAGCTTTTATCGATCGCGCGTGCATTCGTCGCAAACCCTGCTATTTTACTGTTAGACGAGGCGACAAGCAGCGTCGATACGGTAACAGAGCTGCACATTCAAGCCGCACTCGAAAAGCTAATGGAAGGGCGCACAAGCTTCGTCATCGCGCACCGTTTAAACACAATTCGCAAGGCGGACATTATTTTCGTTATGCAGCAAGGTCAGCTTATTGAACAAGGCTCGCGTGAACAGCTCATTGCATATAACGGGGTGTTTGCTGGAATGGTATCAGCACATTGATTTGGACGACATAGGGTAGCTCTCTATGTCGTTTTCTTTTTGTACGCATCGGCGCAATCGTATACAATTAGTGGCATAACTTAAGAAAAGGTGATTCACATGAACATATCTCTCATCACCGCATCATTTCCGGTCGATGCGCTCACATATCAAGAAGTCGAGAAGCTATCCGCTACAGCGCAGCAAGCAGACAACAAAGACTACAGCACGCCGCTTCATACGTACGCCGCGCAGCAGTCAGACATGCAAGGTTTTTACGTGCTCGCATATGATGACGATGCAGACAAATTAGTCGCGGTTGCTTCAGCACTCGATGAAGTCGGCTTCCATACGTTTGAATGGTCGCTTGTTGTCGATCCACTTTACCGCAACATCGGCGTCGGAACAGCGATGTTTGATGCGATGCAGCAGGCGCTAGCGATGCGTCAATCAGCAGGTGATTTAGCAGTTGTCGTAGAAGATGCACCGTTTGGACGAGCACTCGTTGAAAAAGCAGGATACACGTATTCGTTTTCGGAGGCGACGTTTGAAGCGGTACCAATGCAATGCGAAACGAATGTCGTGACGCTGCGTCCATACGAGAATGACGAAGCGGTATTAATCGAGCTGTACGCCGATGCGTTTGGTGATACAGCAGACGAGTCGCAGCAGCTCATTGACTACAATTTACAGCGCGAGGGGACGACAATTTGGCTTGCGGAAAGTAACGGGCAAATTATTGGCACTGTGACGACGACTGTATTAAATAACGAACGCTGGATCACGGCATTTGCGACGAAAAAGGAGCTGCGCGGGCAAGGGTTCGGGCAGGCAATTTTACAGCACGTGAAGCACGATGCAGCGCTTGCAAGTAATGACGTCGTGCTGCTTGACGTTGAAACGGAAAACGTGAAGGCGCTCGCTGTTTATGAAAAGGCAGGCTTTATGAAAACAGCACAGCTTGATTACTTTGCCAAATAAATTTTGAAAAAAACGTTTGACTTTTCGAATCATTTAATTTAAATTAAGTCTATCAAGTTAATAGGGATTAGCTCACTAGAAAAACTAGAGGCTCTCTTACATGTATCCGACAACCGGAGCATGTGGAGAGCCTTTTTGTATTGGGATGAACAGCTACCGCACGAGCAATTGCTACATAAGGAGGAAATATACATGTCCATTTTAATTATTAACGGATCAAATAACGACGCATCACGCATAAACGGTGTCGCACAGTACATTCACGAGGCAGCGGCAAAGCAACGAATCGCAGTGGACGAAATCGTCGTACACGAACTGCCAGCTGAGGTGCTCATTCATGCAGATTACACATCACCAGCCATTCATGAGGCGAACGCAAAAGTCGCAGCAGCACAAACGATTGTCGTCTTAACACCCGTATATAAAGCAGCGTACAGCGGCATTTTAAAAACGTATTTAGATTTAATTCCGCAAAAGGGGCTTGTTGGCAAAACGGTGCTACCGATTGCAGTTGGTGGCTCACATCATCATTTACTCGTCATTGATTACGCATTGAAGCCCGTGCTTGCCGCAATTGGCGCAACGAACACAACACAAGGCGTCTACATCGTCGACAAGCAAATTGAACGCACGGAAGATGGCTTTGCGATTGACGAAGAAATGACGAAGCGACTAGATGAGCAGCTTGCACAAGTACAACGACTACAAATCGTATAAGGGGGCATACAGATGGAGAAAATTCGTTTAGAGCGCGTCACGAAAACATTTACAGTACGTGACGAGCAGGAAAAAGGCGTTGTAAAGGAATTTACCGCAGTCGAGAACTTAGATTTCGTTGTCAATGAAGGGGAGTTTATTACGATGGTTGGTCCGAGTGGCTGCGGTAAGTCGACAATGCTCGATTTACTTGGAGGCTTATCGACACCGACGAAGGGGCGCATTTTAATTGATGGACGTGAAATACATGGACCTGGGCTTGATCGTGGCACCGTGTTTCAGCAATACGCATTGTTCCCGTGGAAAACAGCGCGTGGCAACATCGAGTTTGGTTTAGAGGCAAAAGGCATTCCGAAAAAAGATTGGAAGGCGCAGGGCGATCATTATTTAGATTTAGTCGGCTTAAGCAAATTCGCAGACCGTTATCCACATGAATTGTCAGGTGGCATGAAGCAGCGCGTTGCCATTGCACGAAGCTTAGCGTTTAATCCAGATGTGCTGCTCATGGACGAGCCGTTTGCTGCACTCGATGCTCAAACGCGCGAAACGTTACAGGCAGAGCTGCTGCGCATTTGGCAAAAGACGAAGAAGACGATTATTTTCATTACGCACGGCATTGATGAGGCAGTGTACTTAGGTGAGCGCGTCGTCGTCTTATCACCAAACCCAGGCACGGTGAAAAAAATTGTCGACATTCCGCTGAAAAATCGTTTAGCGGACGCGGACATTCGCTCAAATCCAGCGTTTGTGAAGGCGCGACATGAGGTGTGGAGCTTACTGCACGAAGCGGAATACAAAGGGGCATACATTTAAGGGGGAGAAAGTATGGTGACATTAAATAAAGAACTACCACAGCCGAAGCCGAAAAAAAGCGTGGGCGTGACGAACGTGACAAAGCTATTGAAACAATCAATCGTACTCATTTTATTTTTCATCGTATGGGAGCTTTTGCCGAAGACGGGCATTGTCGATCAAGCATTTTTCCCAGCATTTACAGAAGTCGTTGCCGCATGGTGGAACTTGCTGTTAACAGGGAGCTTATGGGAGCATTTTAGCGCAAGTATTATACGCTCAGTTGCAGGGTTTGCAATCGCCATTGTCGTTGCGATTCCACTCGGGCTATTAATCGGCTGGTATCCGGTTATACGCGATTTATTCAATCCGATTTTAGAGGTGTTTCGTAATACGGCAGCACTTGCATTATTACCAGTATTCATTTTATTCCTCGGCATTGGTGAAACATCAAAAATTGCCATCGTTGTGTTCGCATGTACGTTCCCGATTTTACTGAACACGATTGCGGCAGTGAAAAACGTCGATCCATTGCTCATTAAAAGCGCACGTTCAATGAATATTTCTTCATTCAAATTATTTTACAAAGTGATTTTACCGGCGTCGGTGCCGATGATTTTCACAGGTGTACGCATGGCAGGAGCAAGCGCCATTTTAGTATTAATCGCCGCAGAAATGGTCGGCGCTAAAGCAGGGCTTGGTTACTTGGTTACGTATTCACAATACAACTTTTTAATTCCAGAAATGTACGCAGGCATCATTACGATTTCGCTGCTTGGCTTAGGCATTAACTACGGCTTACTCGCAGTAGAACGTTATTTCACACGCTGGAAGCAGCCGGTACGATAAAATTTTTTGAATCTAATACCTACTAAATTAATATGAAAAGGATGATTTTTTATGACAAGAAAACAATTAAGCTTAGGTGCGTTCTTCATGTTCCCAGGGCATCACGTCGCGGCGTGGTTAGATCCATCAACGACGAAGGAGCAATATGTGAACTTCGATTTCATTCGTGAGCAGGCGATTAAAGCAGAAGCGGCGAAATTCGATACGATTTTCCTTGCTGACCACGTCAATCCAGTTGACCCTGATGCGGAATCATTTGAGCAAACGTCGTATTTACATTTAGAGCCGTTTACCGTGTTATCTGCAATCGCCGCCGTAACAGAGAAAATCGGTGTAGTTGGCACTGTATCGACGACGTTTAGTGAGCCGTACAACGTCGCACGTCAATTTGCGTCACTCGACCGATTAAGCAAAGGACGCGCAGGCTGGAACGTTGTGACGAGCTCGCCACTTGGCGCCGCAAACTTCAACAACGACGTCACGAGCTTGCGACCAGAAGTACGTTACAAGCGAGCGCATGAATATGTCGACGTCGTAACGAAGCTCTGGAATGCAACAGCAGATGACGTCATCGTGTACGACCAACAAGGCGAGCAGTTAAACGACCGCACAAAGGTAAAGCCGATTGACCACGAAGGCGAATGGTTCCAAGTGAAAGGACCGCTTACTGTGCCGCGCTCGGAGCAAGGGCATGCGGTCATTGTACAGGCAGGGCAATCGAATGAAGGAAAAGAGCTTGCGGCACGTACAGCAGAAGTGGTGTTCACGGCATGGCAATCACTTGAGGATGCACAAACGTTTTACAGCGATTTGAAATCACGTTTGCCAAAATACGGACGCACAGCAGATGAATTAAAAATTATGCCTGGTATTTTCCCAGTCGTTGGACGTACGGAAGAAGAAGCGAAGGCGAAGCATCAAGCATTGCTCGATTTAATTCCAGTAGAAGCGGGTGTGAAGCGCTTATCGGACAATTTCGGCTATGATTTGTCAGGTTATGATGTAGATGGACCATTACCGAACATTCCACGAGAGCAAATTAACGGTATCGGCAGTCGCCACGATTTAATTGCCGACTTAGCGCAAAAGGAAAACTTAACGATTCGTCAGCTGTATCAGCGCATTTCCGGTGGGCGCGGGCATTACGAAGTTGTCGGCACAGCAGCACAAATTGCAGACATTATGGAAAGCTGGCTTGAAAATGGTGCGGCAGATGGCTTCAACATTTTAGCGCCGACTTATCCACAAGGGTTTGATGATTTCATCGAGCTAGTCATTCCAGAATTACAACGACGCGGTATTTTCCGCACAGAATATAACGGCAGTACGTTGCGCGAGCATTTAGGTTTAACGCACCCAGCGAAGCGACAACAAGTAACGAACGTATAGGGGGAAACGGTATGAAGAAGTGGAAAGCATTCGGATTAGCAGCAATTTTAGGGAGTAGCTTATTAGCAGCGTGCGGCGGTGAAAAGGAAGTCGCAAGCGCAGATGAGCAAGATAAAGTATTACAATATCAATCACAGCCCGGCGTTGTGACGTTTCCAGAAGTAGCGCAGGAGCTTGGCTATTTAGATGATGTAACGCTCGAAATTATCGGCAATTACGTTGGTGGACCTGAAAGCATCCAGCTCGTAGCGACAGATCAAATCGACTTTGGCTACGCATTTACAGGTGCTGTCTTAAAATCGGCGGCAAAAAACGTACCAATCAAAGCTGTGATTGCAGCGTACGGCAGTGATGAAGCAACAACGACGAGCCTGTATGCGCTAGAGGAAAGCGGCATTGTATCAGGGAAAGATTTAATCGGCAAAAAAGTCGGCGTGAACACACTTGGGGCACACTACGAATTTTTCTTAGCGGATTATTTAAAGCAGCAAGGATTAACGGAGGAGGAGCGCGAACAAGTATCGGCGGTCGTCATTCCGATGGCAACAGCTGAGCAAACGTTACGAAGCGGTCAAATCGATGCGGTCATTATGAACGGTTTAGCGCGTGACTTAGCGCTAGAGCGTGGCGGCATTGCAACCGTTGCACGCGACATTGATGTATACAACCGACATTTCACAGCTGGGCCGACAATTTTTAGTGACAATTATATAGAAGAAAATCCGCATACGGTCAAAACGTTCGTAGCCGGCACAGCGAAAGCAATCGACTGGCTACAGCAAGCTGATAAGGAAGAAGTAATTGAGCTGTACTCGACGATTTTAACGAAGCGCGGGCAAGAAGATGCGGTTGAAAATACGCGCTTCTTCCAATCCCCAGGTGTATCAGCACAAGGCGGCTTATTAACAGATGAAGATTTCTCGGTATGGCTAAAAACGCTAGAGGAAGACGGCACGATTAAAGAAGATGCGGTCGATATTGGCGATATTTATACGAACGAATTTAATCCGTATGCAAAAT
>JAXJTE010000147.1:0-2148 GCA_036309765.1 Caryophanon sp.
AAAAACAAAAATCGGCTTGGATTTAGTTAGTCATGAATAATTCAGGGGAGAAATAAAGTGAAATCGAAAATAAAGATTTTTGGTAATATTTAGAATCATTCGCTTTTTCTAGATTGGAACGAGGCGTACGTTATGGCGAGAACGTGAAGTAGTCATTTTCATCGAATACACGTCTTTTTTCGTGCATAAACCGAGATATTCATTATTTTTCATTTTGTGTACATGACAGAAAGATTTGTCGAAAATGTGACAAATAAAAAAATCGAAGCAGCGTGTGCTCCGATTCCTGTTTATGGTGATGAAAGATGTGGCTCCTGCGACACGACCGATTCCTTTTTCGGCACGTAGTTCGCAACGAGCATACCTGCGAAAATAAATGCCGCGCCGATCAATTCTTGCGTCGTCATCACTTCCTGTAAAAATAAAAAGCCAAGCAGTGCCGCAAAAATCGGCTCAAGCGATAAAATGAAGCCAGTATGCACCGCGCTCGTATATTTTTGCACAGCTGATTGCACGACGACCGCAAATGCTGAGCAGACGATCGCAAGCATAAAGAGCGACGTCCAGCCGAGTGTCGATTGCGGCAATGTCGGCGTTTCAAAAAATGGCATACAAACGAAAGCGAACGCGCTACCGAACCCGAGCTGATAGACGCCGAGCGCGATGCCGTCAAGCTGTTTGCGCACGTAGTAGTTGTTTAGCACAATATGCACCGCGTACAGCAGCGCCGTTACTAAACAAAGCACCATGCCAAACTCGAGCGTCATCGTCCCTTTAATCGAAAAGAGCGAAATGCCGATGAGCGTTATGCCAAGACCGATTGCGACTTGACGACTCGGCAGCTTGCGCGTAATGAGCATCATAAGAAGCGGCACGAATACGACTGTCGTTGAAATTAAAAAGCTCGCCGTCGAAGCAGCTGTCACTTGTAGCGCGTAGCCAAACACGGCGGACACGGCACAAAGCAATATGCCGAGCGTCGCGCTAGCTAAAAGCATTTGACGAGACGGCTGTTTAATTTTTGAATAACATAAAGCGTACATGACGACAAAAGCAATACAAAATCGAATAGCGACTAAATTAAATGGCTGTAGCTCAGCGACTGCAAACTTCGTAAATAAATACGAAGCGCCCCATCCGAACGTGACGAGGACAAGCAGCACATTCGCTCGTTGTTGAGTCATGATGTTCCTCCTGTACAATAAAAAACTTCCCTTATCATAGCAAGAAACATGCTACAAAAAAAGTGACTATTTTTTGAACATTTATGTAGCAATGTATTAAAACATTTGTGTCATGAAAACAACGGCACGAGGAGCTACAACTGCCCCTCATGCCGCCGTTAATAAATGAAATGCCCGATGCTTTTCATATGAGCTGAAAGCACGTTGTCTGACACGATCATATAATACGGGAACAGCCCGTCCATCGTCTACAACAGCAGTAGCGTAAACAATTTATCGCAATCGTTTTCAAAACGTTTCAAGTTGCAACAGATGAAAATGTAGAATATTTGCATAAACGAAAAACGGTAGCGAACATGCCTCGCTACCGTTTCACTCGTTATCATTTCGGGAACGTTTCGCAAACGCGCCCAACTTGCCCATCCGTTAAACGTACTTTAATGCCGTGTGGATGGAAGCTGCTGTTCGTTAATAAATCTTTCACAATGCCGCGCGTGCGCTTGCCGCTTCGCTGATCTTGCTTTAACACAATATCGACTTCAAGCCCTGCAAATACATCGCTACGATTTTTTCCGTTCATGTTATTCAACTCCTGTTCGTTCAGTAGTATAGCATACATATGTAGTACAGATATATGCCAACGCATGCATTCTCTGAATATAAGCGCTATTATTAACATAAGACAAAAATCCTGATTCAAATCATTATTAGTATTCATGTACTCACTAGCGTCGCATAAATGTTAACTGAATTTTAAATTTACTTATTTTTCCACCTGAGAAGAAAAATAAAGACACTTAAACAGAGGTAGTAAACATCCATTTTTTTGGCTCTTCACCATAACTTTGGGTTGCTTTTCACGTCGAGGCAGGCTTTCCGCGGGCGCGGAGGCGAACACGATGTTTGTCATGAAGGTGATGCCACATGGACGTGGCGTTTATCACCTTCCTCAAGCCTCCTCGTC
>JAXJTE010000148.1:0-3754 GCA_036309765.1 Caryophanon sp.
GAGTTGTTTCCTCCGCCTCCAGTGTTACCGCCTGTTCCTGGATTTGAGTTGTTTCCTCCGCCTCCAGTATTACCGCCTGTTCCTGGATTTGAGTTGTTTCCTCCGCCTCCAGTGTTACCGCCTGTTCCTGGATTCGAGTTATCTCCTCCGCCTCCAGTGTTACCGCCTGTTCCTGGATTTGAGTTGTTTCCTCCGCCTCCAGTGTTGCCACCTGTTCCTGGATTTGAGTTATCTCCTCCGCCTCCAGTGTTACCGCCTGTTCCCGGATTTGGATTTGGATTACCGCCATTATTGTTACCTGAGTCATCCGTATTTGGATCATCACCACCACCGATGTCCCCACCACTTGGCGATGGACTATTCAGCGCTGTAAACGTAAATGTCGAGTTATCCTGAATTGTTACCGTTACTAGCTCCGTATTTAAACGGTAGCCTGCTGGTGCAATGACTTCTTTTAATGTGTACGTACCTGCTGGAATGTTTGCTACAGTTGCTTGACCTGTCGCATTCGTAATAAGCGTGTACGTATTCACACCGTTCGATAATTCAAATGCTGCGCTTGCTAATCGCTTGTTCGCATTCGTCGCATCGACTTTTACGAGCATAAACGTTCCGACTTTTTGCTGTGCTACATTCGTTGCCGTTAACTCCGTCGTCTCATTTGCTCGAATTTGTACTGTCGTTGTTTGTGAATCTAATACATAGCCTGTTGGTGCAACAATCTCGCGCACTGTGTAGTTACCTGCTGCAACATTTCGCGCAATCGCTTCACCGTTCGCATTCGTTTCTAGCGTAATTGTCGTCACACCGTTTGATAATTCAAACTTCGCACCAGCTAGTCGTAATGCACGGTTCGCATTATCCACTTTAATAATTTTGAACTCACCGTTTAATACTTCTTTTACGTTTTCGACAATCACTTGCGCTGTGCCATTTGCTGTCACGTTCACAAGCATTTCTTGTCGATTTAACACATAGCCTGCTGGTGCTTTCGTTTCAGCTAGCTTGTAAACGCCTGGCTGTACGTTTTGTAACGTTGCAATATCACTTGCGTTTGTTGGTCCTACTTGGTATACACGCTGATCGTTATGAAGCGTAAACTCGGCTCCTGCTAATGCACCTTTTGTCGTCGCATCCACTTTCGTTACTTGCACCGTACCAAATGGTGGCGGTACAACAACTGCTGTGTTTGTAAACGTCAGTTCATTTGTCTTGCCTGCTTCAATCGTCACAACTTTCGGTACGCTATTTAACACGTAGCCGTTTGGTGCTGCAAGTTCTGTCACGATGTAGCTGCCTGCTGCTAAGTTCTGCACAACTGCTTCACCACTTGCATTCGTTTCAAATGATACTGTCGTCGCACCGTTTGAAATTTGGAACACGGCACCTGCTAGACGAGCGTTCGTTACTGCATCGACTTTCGTCAGCTTCAATTCGCCGTTAACAATTTGCTTCACATTTTCTATCACAACAGATGTTGTCTCGTTGCTCGTAATTGTGACGTCCATTGGCTGCGTATTTAATACATAACCAGTTGGTGCTTTTACTTCTGTTAACGTGTAATTGCCTGGTGGTAAATCATTTAATGCTGCAAAACCGTTTCCGTTCGTTGGGCCGACTTTGTAATTAATACGACCGTCTGATAACGTGAATTCTGCGCCCATTAATGGAGCATCTGTCGCTTCATCTACTTTCATCAGCTCTAATGCACCGTTCATTGGTGGCACTTCTTCTAACGTATTTTCCACAACAACAGTAAATGTTTCACCTGTTTTAATTTGCACGGCAATTGGCTTGTCGTTTAGAACGTAGCCTTCTGGTGCTTGTGTTTCTGTTAATGTGTAGTTGCCTACTGGTAAATCAATAATCGTTGCTTGTCCGTTTTGATTTGTCGTAGCTGTCGCGCTTACTTGACCATCATCACTTACTAGCTTAAACGTTGCGCCAATTAGACGAATACGCTCATCCGCTGCATCGACTTTCGTAATCGATAGCTGACCTGATGGCAACGGTGCTTTATCGTTTGCTGCAATCATAAACGCGCTTAACTGCTGCTCTGTAATTGTAAACTTCCACGGCTCTGTTGCTAATGTGTAGCCTTCTGGTGCTTGCGTTTCAACAAATTGATATTCGCCAAGTGGTAAATCCGTTACTGAAATTTGACCACTTGCATTTGTCGTTAACCCATTCACTACATCCACATACGTGCCATTGTCATTTACTTGTAGCTTAAATCCTGCGCCTACTAACACTTTTTGTGAATCCGTACGATCCGTCTTCGTTAAAATAACGCTTCCTGTTGGCGGTTTTTTCTCTACGAATGTCGCACCTGGACATGGATTTTCTGGTGTACCTGGTGTAACTGTCAACTCGCCAATTTCTTTGTTATTCTCGTCCGTTACTGTGTAGTTACCTGGTGTTGTCGTTAATGGTAGCTCGCTTACTGGAATTTTCTCGCCATCCACTGTAACTGTGCTGCCTGGTGGTAACTGTGGTACTGGAATGAACTTTTCCTCACATACTGGTGCTGGTGTAAAGTAATTAACGGTTGCTGCACAATCTTCATTGTATGCAACGGTTACTTCACCGTACACGATATTCGTTACTCCATCTTGAACTTTATACGTGCCATCAATTAATGTCGTTGATGGTAGCGTAATCGATCCTGTTGCATCCGTCACACCTGAAGCAATCATTGTTCCTTCTACATCAAAGAAGAATAGAGGTCTTTGTGCTGGTAACGGTTGTCCGTCTGCATTAACGGTTACTGTGAATTGCGTACATGCTGGAATTGGTGGTGTTACATATTCAACTGTTGCGATACAGTCTCCTGTATAATCAACGGTCACGTTTCCATAAACAATGCCTGTATCACCATTCGATACCGTGTATGCACCTTCTGCTAAGTTCGGGAATACTACTGTTCCGTCCGCTCCAACAAACTGTGCAACGCGACTTCCTGCATCCGATGTTAACATAATCATTGTGCCTGCTACTAATGGCGTACCATCTGCTGTCACATTGATTGTAAATTGGTCACATGTCGGCGCTGACGGTGTATTATATACAACAGTCGCTTGACAACCGATTTCATAATCAACTGTCGCTGTTCCATATACAACATCTTCCGTTACATTCGTTACTGTATACGTGCCTTCTGCTAGATTCGGTAAATTGATAACACCTGCTTCATCTACTGCTGTCGGTGTCTTTTTACCGTTCTCATCGATTAATAAAATAATCGTTCCTGGCACTAGCGTGTTGCCATCAACTGTTACCGTAATTTCAAACAGTTCACATGTTGGGTTGTACACAATCGTTTCTTCACAATCTACTGTGTAGTCTACGGTGAACTCCCCATACGTTTTGCTTCCATCTTCGTTCGTTACCGTGTATTTGCCTTCTGGTAATTCGGTAAATGTCGCTTTACCTTCTGCGTTCACAGTACCTGGTACTTTCTCGCCTGCTTCATTTACTACATTGATTTTAGTGCCTTCTAATAATGGTGTGTCACCTTGTTTCACCGTCACTTCGAACTTCTCACATGTCGGTGGAGCAGGCGTGAACGTGCCTTCTGGACATGGATTTTCTTCTGTTGTTTCTGGTACTGTAACTTCACCAATGTCTTTACCGTCTTTATCTTTTACTGGGTATGTCCCTGGTTGTGTGTCAATTGGAATTTCTGCACCTGGTAATTCTTTGCCATCAATAATTACGACGCTTCCTTCTGGTAATTCTGGCACTTTAATGAACA
>JAXJTE010000149.1:0-2467 GCA_036309765.1 Caryophanon sp.
CGCAGCGGTCAATCGTTTAGCGAGCGCAAACGGCATCGTAGCCATTATACTAACGATTTTAGTCGTGGGCTTTACTGCGTATTTAATGAGAAAAATTATCCGCCCTATTATTGAAGTCGCAAATCGTATGAAAGACATTCATCAAGGTGAGGGCGATTTAACGAAGCGCATCGACACGAAAGCATCATTTGAGGTGAAAGATTTAACGATGCATATGAACGGCTTTTTAAGCAACGTGCAGCACATCGTTAAGGAAACGAAGCATTCATCCGATGAGGTGCTAAAGCATACGCAATCACTTAGCGCACAAACAGAGCAAATTAACGACGCATCACAAGACGTCGCGCTCACAATTAATGAAACGACCGAAAGCACATCGTTCATTAACGAGCAAATGCATGTGACGACAAATGTAGTGGAACATGTGACGAGTGGTTTACAAACGATTTCAAACAGCGCGACCGAAATTTCGAAAATTACGGAGAAGACCGAACAAATTTCAGAGGAAGCGAGTTCATCGTTTATTCAAATTCATGAGCAAATGCACGAAATCTCAACGAACGTTTCAAGCTTAAATGATGTCATGCAGTCGTTAAATAGCGAATCACATGAAATTTCACAAATTGTCGGTGTTATTCGCTCGATTGCCGATCAAACGAACTTGCTTGCACTAAACGCCTCGATTGAAACAGCGCGTGCAGGTGAAGCAGGTAAAGGCTTTGCGGTCGTAGCATCGGAAGTTCGCAAGCTATCTGAGCAAGTGACACAAGCAATCGACCAAATTTCCGTGAAAATTCAGCGCATGGAAACTGTCATGGGTACAGCGCTCGTTTATATGGAAAACGGCAATAAGGAAGTAGCAGTCGGCATGGAACTCATTACAGCGGGCACTGAAACGTTTAAGGAAATCGGTATCATTTCACAGCACGCGAACGCCGAAGTACAAGAAATTTCAACGTCCATTGCGGCGATGGTCGATGAATCTGAACGCGGCTTATCCGCAATTCAAGAAGTAAAGGAACATGTCGATCAAGTAAATGCGACGCTGCTCAACGTTAGCGCCGTGTCAGAGCAAACACTTGCATCGACATCTGAAATTTCAGAGGCGAGCCGTACGCTAGAGGAAGTAAGCCATCAGCTGAACAAAGTAATTGGGCAGTTTAAAAGTTAATACGAACGAGCACGGTGCGTCATGCATCATGCTCGTTTTTTCTTATACGCAATTGAGAATCGTATATGCAAAAAGTAAACATGTACGATATGCGTAACGAAGAAAACACATCTTTATATGTATGCTAGAGGTCGTTTTATTTTATTTATAAGTAACATTATTTTTATGTATAGGTGTATTTTCACTGTGTATATTCTGTTTTTTCGAGAATATTATGCGTCAATATTATTCTTTTCTCCTTAATATTTTACCTCATTTTAGCATTTGAGGTTTTTATAAGTGAAAAAAACTTGCGTAGTTATTAAAAATCGTTATTATATACGAAAAATTCTCGTTTGCGCATTTTGCATGGAAAAGGTAGGCAAAAGGAAACATAATATAAATTGAAATACATATCTATAAACTAGAGACAGAATAGGGGAAATGAATCATGGCATTAATCGGCAAAGAAATCGCTGCATTCCAAGCGAAAGCATTCCAACAAGGCGAGTTCATCGACGTATCTTCAGAAAACTTCAAAGGTCAATGGTCAGTTGTATGCTTCTACCCAGCAGACTTCACATTCGTATGCCCAACTGAATTAGAAGACTTACAAAACGAATACGCAACATTAAAATCTTTAGGTGTAGAAGTTTACTCGGTATCAACTGACACACACTTCACACACAAAGCATGGCACGATTCTTCACCAGCAATCGGTAAAATCGAGTACATCATGATTGGTGACCCATCTCACCAAATCTCTCGTGCATTCGACGTATTAATCGAAGAAGACGGTTTAGCTGAGCGCGGTACATTCATCATCGATCCAGACGGTATTGTACAAGCAATCGAAATTAACGCAGGCGGCATCGGCCGTGACGCTTCTACTTTAGTAAACAAAGTAAAAGCTGCACAATACGTACGCAACAATCCAGGTGAAGTTTGCCCAGCGAAATGGGAAGAAGGCGCTGACACATTAAAGCCAAGCCTTGACCTTGTTGGTAAACTTTAATATTTACTGTTCGAATAAATAGAACAACGCTAACAACTTAGCACATCACGGGGGGCTTCTGGACATGTCTAGAACGCCCCTTGTTTTCGATTTAATGAATGGCTGTTAATACGCCATTTAATTGGCAGGATACGTGTTGCGGCTCGCCCGCCAAATTTCAGCTGTGTTGATACAAGCATTGAAGCTGAATTAAGCTTTCAGTTGTAAGAGCATGAAGCGTGCGGCGAGACTCCTAGGGGAACCGCGTGAGACTTGAGACCCCGCAGCGTAGCGAGGAGGCTCAAGCCACGCCCCAGGAAAGC
>JAXJTE010000150.1:0-5632 GCA_036309765.1 Caryophanon sp.
ATGTTTATATAAGCGCAGACTTCTTGCAAGCACACGTGCGTTACGTCGATTTTGAGGCGCTGCGCCACAATATGTATGCACGCATTGATTCGACGTTTTTAGTGAAGCATGTGCGCAAGCTTTTACTAACAGATGAGCCAACGCCTGTTATTCTCGCTAACTTAGACGAGCAGCTGCTACATGTATTGCCAGACGTCGTATATGACGATGCAATCATTATGGAGCTGTCACGCTTTAGCCCGTACATTCGCATGAAAATTTTGCTGTATTATATCGGCTATGAGCATTTTAAAAAGCCGCTCTACATGTTTTATCCACTTCACTGAAAAAAGCACGATGCCGCGGCATCGTGCTTTTATTGATTCATGACGTATTTGAAAAATTCATTCGCAGGAAGCGGCTTGCTGAAATAGTACCCTTGTGCAAGCTCACAGCCACATTCACGTAAGTATACGAGTTCTTCCTCACGCTCTACTCCTTCTGCGACAACTTCTAAATTCATCGCATGAGCAAGACGAATGATGGCACCGACCATATTCGAACCCGTTTCAGACAGCCCGATTTCCATAACGAACGAGCGGTCTACCTTCAGCGCATCGACAGGTAAGTTTTTTAAATAGCTAAGCGATGAATAACCTGTACCGAAATCGTCAATCGAAATCGTAATGCCCATTGCACGAATTTGTGCGAGCTTGTCAACGAGTGATTCGTTAAAATCAACCATGCTCATTTCGGTAATTTCAATTTCGACGAACGAAGGATCGACATTCGTGTTGCGCAGCGTATTTTCAATTGTTTCGATAATGTTTGGCAACGCGAGCTGAATCGGTGATAAGTTGACTGCCACGCGCAAATCAAGACCGAATAAATCGTTCCAGCTTTTGACGTCTAAGCACGCACGCTCTAGCACCCATTCCCCAATCGGAATAATTAAACCCGTCTCCTCTGCAAATGGAATGAAACGGTCTGGCGGAATGAAGCCAAGCTCTGAATCAATCCATCGTAGCAGCGCCTCCATACCGACCATTTTGCCTGTTTGTATGTCCATTTTCGGCTGATAGTATAGTTGAAGCTGCTCAAGGCGAAGCGCATCATACAGCTTCGTTTCAAGCGTAATGTCCTTCAGCTTTTGCGTCTCGCTCTCGCCGCTATAAACGAAATAATTATTGCCACGACGCTCCTTCGCTCGCAGCATCGCCAAATCCGCATTGTTCAGCAATAATTCTGAATCTTCACCATGCTGAGGGTACAGTGCGATGCCGATGCTAATGCTTGAGTAAAACTTATGCCCTTCAATAATAAACGGCTTTTTGAATTGATCCATAATTTTAAGCGCCATTTGGTCAAGCGCCTCGACTTCAAGCAGCACGAGCGCAAACTCATCTGCCCCTTGACGATAAAATGAATTTGTGCTGAGTTCAATCGACGTTAAACGTTCCGACACCTCAATTAAAAATTGGTCACCAATCGCATGGCCGAGCCCGTCGTTAATGCTTTTGAAGCGGTTAATATCAATATCAAACACCGCAAATGGCTCACCACGCTCGATTTCGTTCGTAATGCGCTGATGCAAGCTGCGGCGACTTGGTAAGCTCGTTAAATCGTCATGACTTGCAACGTGTGGCGACAACTCGTTCGTTTTCTTTTGTAGTGTAATGTCTGTAAAAATCGAAATGTATTCGTCTACTTGTCCGTATTCGTTTAAAAATGGTAGGATGACTGTTTTCACCCAATAAATGGAGCCGTCCTTTGCGCGATTACATAGCTCGCCTTCCCAACGCTTACCTTCAATTAGCTGCTTCAAAATGTGCTGAAAAAAAGCTTTATGATGAAAATCGATGCACACTTTTCGGAAATGCTCACCCTTTAATTCATCTAACGTATACTGCGACACATCGCAAAATTGCCTGTTCGCATATGTAATCATACCTTCACCATTCGTAATTAATAAAATTACGGTTTGGTCGAGTGCATGCTGTAAATTTTTCAGCTTTTGATGCGTTTCGCGCTCAAAAATATGCTGCTCCGTCATAAATTTCCCCCTGTCCATCAAACATCACCACAAAATGGATGTATTCGTTCACATTGTTAATTACTGCTAGCATAACGGATTTTCAAGTAAAATGGAAGGTGCAATAGCGCATTAAAAAAGCACCATTCATTGAATCGAATGAGTGCTTTTATATGTGGATAGTCCATATGACGGCGGCGATTTCATCTATTTTATGTGTAAGCGACTTCCTCACATCCCTCTTGCGTTAAGTACGCATGCATTTGATCTACTGAAATTTGTAATAAAAAGTAGTGAAAATTGATTGGCTCGATGTCGTAGCGCTCGCAAGCTGCTGTGTAACGATCGTATGCATATTGATAGTCGTTCATGATGATCATCCTTTCGCTTCTGTATTAAATGCTAGTAGTTGCTCTGTTGAAAGCTGGTTAAGGTAAAGACGGAAATTAATTGGTGTTAAGCCGTGCTCCTCGCACATTTTTTTATAAAGCTCATAGCCTGCTGTATATGTTGTCATGTAAAAAACTCCTTTCAATCTGTTTTATAACAGTTGTTGTTCTTGTTGTTATATTAATACAGATAGTAGTACACGTCAATTGTTTTTTACTATTCTTTTCTGACTTTTCTAAATATATGTGTAACCGCGATATTTTAGCGTTTCATACAGAAAAAAACGCCAGAACATTTCCTGGCGCTGTTTCTTATCATTAGTAGGATGTTGTTACGTGCTGTAGCATCGTCGTTGGGATAAATACATGATTCAGACGTGCATCATCTGATACGATTTTTGTATACGCGCCGCTAATCGCCGTAATCGCTACTGGGAATCCGAAGCGGTTGTACGTGAAGGCAATGTCGTTTCCATTTGTCGTTTCCAATAAAGCTAGTGGTTTTTTTGATTGCTTTACAAAGGCAATGCCAATGTTTTGCTTCGCATCGGCTAAACCAAACTGCGCGTCAAGCTTTGCGTAAATGCTTGCTACTTTCGCACCCCAAAATGGATCGAGTGTGTATTTTTTATTTAAGCCTGCTAATTTTGAGCCAATGACCCCGCCGTATGCCATGTTCGCTGTAGACGGCGTAACGTATTGTGAAGATAAGTACGACGTCATTTCGAGTAGCCCTTCTGCTGGTGTGTCGTATTGTGCTTGCTGTAATTCAGACATATGCGACACGATTAAATGATTTTTCCGCTGTGATACTGCATTCATGCCGTAATCACTTTCGTATAACGCAATCGCAAGGAGTAATGCCGCGTTCATTTTATACGTTGCTTCCGCTTCTTTCAATGCATCACCTAAGCCGAGCAGCTTACTTTTTTCGAGTGCATGTTGGTAAGTACCACCTCGCGTTTCCACCTCGACTAGAGAAGCATGAATCATCGCGTCAAGCTGTTCCACTGTATACGCGGTCGCGGTACGCATCGGTAGCCATTGATAGTAATTGTAGTACGTGCCAGCCGCTTCCCCTTTTAATGTAGTAAAATGCACGCTATCGACGCTATAATAACGCTCACCACGCTTCGCAAACGTCGGGGCTTTTCCAATCGTGTATGGTGCGTCAAATTGCTTTTGAATGTGCTGGTAAATGAAATGCACAAACTTGTCGCCATCCATCGTGTAATACGAGCGCGGTACGTTCAAGCCGTCTGGAATTAGCTCAACTTCCTTTTGCTTATAGTGATGCGTCACATCGCCAATGCGTACCGTAACAGTTTCGTTTGAGCTTGTGACGTAATGTAACTCGGTTCCTTTACTGAGCGTCATCACATCAGCGTTCGGTAGCTTCATGTCGGTAGCTTGCTTTAAATACGCAATGCCGCTTGTCATGTAGTACGCATCATCTTTATATAAAATGACTTGTCCTGCTTCTGTATTTTTTTTCGCTGCCGCAAAGCTATCATAATAGCCGTCGATTTGGTAACTGCCGCTGACGATATTTGCGACGCTGTACCATTTTTTCTCCTGCTCGACAACGTTATAAAAGCGCATAATAAATGTCGCCGATTGTGCAACTGTGGCAGGCTTGAACGGCATAAACTCGTTTTTCGACGGATTGCCTGTAATGATGCCTAAGCTATATGTGATCGTAATGCGGTTTGCGTAATCCGCACTAACGCCTCGTGTATCTTTAAAGTTTGGCTTTGTTGTTTTTTTAGGAGAAATATTGAGTAAATCAAGCGCGTTCGTTAACATTCGTACCATGTGAATACGTGAGATTGGCTGTGATGGATGGAATTTACCTGTTGCGGTGTCTCCTTGAATGATACCGGCTGCTGTTGCCGTTTGAATTTCGTTATAATAGGGATGGCTCGTTGGCACGTCCGCGTATGTTCGTGCTGATACCATACTCGGTAGCTCTAGCACGCGTACAATATACATCGCAAATTCCCCGCGCGTTACAGATCGCCCAAAGCCCTCTAAATTCCCGATTCCTTTTGACTCTAAAAATTGCAGTGATTTCTCATGACTACCGGCTGTACTGTATGACGACGCTGAAGCAGTGAGAGAACTCATAAGTGTGATGCTAATTAGTAAGACGGTCACCCAGTACCATTTTTTCACGACATTAATTGCCCCCTTCTTCTATTGTGATTATAAGAAACCATACCATATTAAGGTTTATTCCTCAACGGTACAGTAAAATACTTACTTTTCTAAAAGAAACCTGATAAATATAATGAAAGAATTTTCTGTTAAATTGTAAATCGCATGTAAAGAGTTTGTAAATAGTTACGTAGCAATACTGTTTTTCGCTCATTTTCCTCTACAATAACGAATACATAGTTCATCACAAACCGCTGATGAGCAAAAGCAAACTGAGGGGAGATTTTATCATGAAAAAAACATTGACGATTGCCGCGCTCTCGACACTACTACTAGCATCGGCAACGACACCTGCTGAGGCAAATGTTTCGTTTAAAGATATTGAACGAAAGCATCAATTTTATAATGAAATTCACAAATTGTCTCACAAAGGCATCATTAAAGGCTTTGAAGACGGGACATACCGCGCAAATGAGCCGATTACACGCGCACAAGCCGCTTCACTAATCGCAAAATCGTTACAGCTCGATTTATCAAACTACAGCAAACCAAAGTTTAAAGACGTTCCCGAAAAAAATAGCCATTACGCTGCAATCGCCAAGCTAACAGAAATGGGTGTATTTAAAGATACGGACAAGTTCAACCCATCGAAAACGTTAACGCGTGCACAAATGGCCAAAATTTTAGTGGAATCATTTAAGCTGCAAGCACCTCAGCTAAAGCCGTTTCAAGACGTAAAAGCAGAGGAAACGGTTCGTTATGCTGGCACAATCGGCGCATTGAACATTACGACGAACACAGGACAATATTTACCAAACAACGCCGTAACGCGCGGACATTTAGCAGCGTTCATTGAGCGTGTCATTGACTACAAGCGCTCTGACAAAGACCGTGACTTATGGGACGACTGGGATGATTGGGATGAACTAGACGTCATTTATAAACGCGGAGATGACGACCGCGATGACGACCGAGATGACGACCGCGACGATGACCGCGATGACGACCACGATGATGACCGAGACGACGACCACGATGATGACCACGATGATGACCGAGACGACGACCAAGATGA
>JAXJTE010000151.1:0-14062 GCA_036309765.1 Caryophanon sp.
GAATTCGCACTGGTTGCGATGGCTCACAATCTACGAAAATGGGTGGGGCATCGCCTCCATTTTTCCGTTCAAACAGAAAAAAGCGGATTCGGAAAACATTTTGTTTTCCAAATCCGCTTTTATTTCGGGCTTATTGGACAGCCCCATGCTTTTGTGAAACGACTTATAAATCGTTTACGACTTGTAATGTTAAGTAAAGTAGTTTTGCCATTTGCCCACGCGTTAGCTCTTGAGCAGGTTTTGCCTCGTTGCCGTCACCTGTTAAAATGCCAATTTGCTGTAACGTAGCGAATGCTGGCTTTGCGTAATCTGAAATTTTTGCTGTGTCGCTAAATGTTGGCGTCGTTGCAGTTGATGTGTAGCCGCTATACGTTAAGACGCGGTATAGCATAACAGCTGCTTGTTGACGCGTTAACGTCGCACCAGGCTCAAACGTTGACGCCGTTTTACCTGTGACGATGCCGACTTCTGCTAACGCTTGTACATCTTGTGCATACCATTTACCTTGAATATCTGTAAATGCCGCCGCTAACTTCGTTGAAAGATCTAGCGCACGGGCAATCATCACCGCAAATTGAGCGCGTGTCATATTCGCTTGTGGTGCGAATGTCGTCGCTGTTGTACCAGTCGTAATGCCTGCTGTATATAAAGCTTGCACGTAAGGTACATATTCACCTGATACGTCTGTAAATGGCATCGTTTCAGCTGGTTGTTCCTCAACGACTTCGTTTTCTTCCTCATCTGTTGTTGGTTCTTCTTCTGTATTCTCTTCCGTTGTCGGTTGTTCACCGTCTTCTGGCGTCGTTACTTCTTCTTCTTTCTCGTCGTCCGGTTTCGTTTCCGTCGTCGGTGGTGCTGGCGTAGCAGGATTTTGCGTATTCCCTCCTAGTGATGGTGGAATCGTCACGCTGCCGTCCGTTGCAGGTGGGGCAGGGAACGTTGTATCATTGCTCGTTTTTGAGCCAATCGATAACGTAACCGCAACATTTGTATACGTATGGTCGTAGCTCGCCTCTGGAATAACAACGTGCATTGTCGCTGTAATACTTGATAATGAGCTCGTTGTAAATTCGTATACGCCGTCTGCTACTTTCGTTGAGTTGCCAACGCTAAGTGATCGAATTGTATCTGACCCTTGTACGACAACGCGCACTTTATACGTGTTACCTTGCTTAATAACCGTTGCAGTTGGCTTTAAGAATGAATCACCAGTTGGACCGAATGAAATCGATGCGCTATATGTGCCGTCTTCTGTTTGTACTGCTGTACCACCCCCAGTTGATGGAGGAGCAGGATTCGTCGTACCACCGCCAGTTGATGGAGGAGCAGGATTCGTCGTACCACCGCCCGTTGATGGAGGAGCAGGATTCGTTGTCGTACCACCACCAGTTGAGGGAGGGGCAGGGTTTGTCGTTGTACCGCCACCTGTAGAAGGTAATTCTGGTGTGCTTGTCGATGGTGCTTCCTCTGGTGTGACAGGTACAACGGTTTCAACATCAATTACGTCTGTCGTTGTCACAACAGCATCGACTGTCGCAGTTTGCTCGTTGCCTTGTGCATCTGTATAGACGAATGCGACGTCATCTACAGTCGACGCAGTAAAGGTAATCGGACTTTCCGCTAATGCAGCGCGCGCTTGTTTTTTGTAATACTCTTTTTTGCCGTCCTTTGATGTAATTTTCACAAGGCGATCATGTTTTGGCTTCACCGTGAACTGTACACCGTCTTTTACTTTTTGAATGGCGGCATGTGTAATTGGCGCATCGGCTTTGTGCGTCAGTAATAATACAGTGATAGCTTTTTCTGGTGCGGCTGTAACAGGCTTTACGATATCTGCTGCGTGCGTAAACGCTGTGTGTGCAGCTGGTGTTACGTCGCTAATGGCTAACTGTAAATCTTTATACACTTTTTCGTATACACCAGGAATGTTCACCGATAAATCAATCGATAGCGGTTTCGTTACGTCATTTACTTGAATGATGTAAACATTGTATTCGTTTTTATCTTGCGTCATCGTTGCGTTAGGTGTTTGCTTTTCGCCGTTTACGTTAATGTACTCAATGCCTGCTTTTTTCACGGCAAGCTGTACGTACGCGACGTCATTGACGAAAAATACTTGGCTTTGTTGCTCAATGAAGCTATTGCCTGTTTCGCTATCGAATGCAAGCTGTGCCGTATAGAAGCCGTTTGCGTATTTATTCGTCGTTACACTCGGTGTTTCTTCTTTCGGTGCTGCTAGCTCAATTGTAAACGTTGATATGTTTGTCGGAGCATACATGACAGCTGCTTCAACGGCAAGTGCTGTTGTGACATCTTTCACGTCTACTGCGACAAGCTTCGTATTCGATTCTGTTTCTTCTTTCACGACAGTCGGTGCTGCGCCGTTAATTGTAAATGTCGATAAAATGTTCGCTGATTTTAGCTCGATAAACAGTTTATAGCCCGCGTCTGTTTTTTCAGCGTATGTGTTACCAATCATGGATTTGAAGCGGCTTGCAGCATCGCCAACAAGCGTCGTGTCAAGCTTTGTGCCACTACCGTCGTACGTTGCCTCAGCAGGTGGTGTGTACATGTACTCACCAGGTGTGAAATCAAGCTCGTATTCATGGCTCATGTCGCGCTCGCTTGCTTTATAGCCAAGCACAGCCGATTTCACGCTAGCTAGCTCTTTAAAATTAAACGTTACGTACGTATACACAACGTCTGTTTCATTGCCTTGACGGTCCGTACCTTTTTCAGTATACGTCTCACCAACGACACCTGTTTGCCCATCAATTTCAAACTTCGTAAAAATGTCATAGCCTGAAACTTGCAGCGTCACGTCGTATGATTTGTCGTCCTTTACCGTAATGATGGCTGGCTTATCGTTTACTGCTTTAAAGGAAGCGGTGTTCGTTTCGCCTTTATAATACGTTTCAAACGTTACTTCATTCGCTTTGTACTCACCAGGTGTGAAATCAAGCTTGAACGCATGGCTCATTTCATGTTCGTTCACCTTGTACGCTACGACCGCATCTTTTGCCGCTTTAATATCTTCAAATGTAAACTGCACGTTTGAGTATGTAATCGTCGTTGGCTTGCCGCTACGGTCTGTGCCTTCTTCGGTAAACGTGCTAACGACTGTCCCTGTTTGCCCATCAATTTCAAACTTCGTGAAAATGTCGTACCCACTTACTGCTAACGTTACAGTTGATACGCCGTTTTTTGTCGAAATGACAGCAGGTTTGTTTGTAATCGCTGAGAAGTGTGTGCTATTTGTCGTGTAGTTGTAGTATGACTCGATGTTTTGTTCGATTGCCCCTGTGTATTCACCAGGTGTGAAGTCGATTTCAAAGTCGTGGCTCATGTCGCGCGTGCCTGCTTTATACGCGACCGTCGCTTGTTTTACCGCATCAAGTGAATCGAACGTAAATGTAACAGGTGTAAACGTTGTGTCGCCTTCTGTATAAGCTTCCCCTGCAACACCTTGCTGCCCATCCATTGTGAACGCTGTGAAAATACTGTAGCCTGATACATCCAGCGTTACGTTATATTTTTTGCTTGCGTACACGACTTTCGCTGGCTTGCTCGTTAACATCGAGAAGTGGCGGCTATTCGTTTCGCCTTTGTAATACGTTTCTGGTTGCACGATCGACGGATTGTACTCACCAGGTGTGAAGTCTACTTCAAAATCGTGACTATTTGTAAATGTGCCAGCTGGTGTAACAGCTGTGTACGTGACTGCTGCTTTTTTCACCGCATCAAGTGAATCAAACGTGAAGTGAACGTTCGTATATGTTACTTTCGTTGGGTTGCCTTGGCGGTCTGTACCATCTTCCTCATAAGATGTACCTGTTACACCTTGCTGCCCGTCAATTTCAAACTTTGTGAAAATGCTGTAGCCCGACACTTGTACTGTGACGTTATAGCCGTTCGCTGTTTTTTCCACGATGGCTGGCTTTGTGTTTAACATCGCAAAGCTTGAGCTATTTGTTGCATATTTATAGTACGTTTCGAATTGTACAGATTGTGTTTCGGTTGCAGCTGTTTCTTGTGCAAACGCAGCAGGTGCAACTGTTGACGTTGTCAGTGCGACTGTTGCAAGCATCGTCACAACTTTATTGCGAACTGAGTAGCGATTACGAGATGACTTAAACAAAAAAATTCCTCCTTGGATATAAATGATTATCATTATCAATTAAACAAAGTATAAGCTATTTAACAGATGTGTCAATTATCGTTTTTACGTCTCGATTGGCTCGAAACGGATAAAATCCAAGCGTACAGCACGAAATGTTTTTACATGAGTAACGGTGAGTGAGAGAAAGTGGGCAAATAGATATGAAAAGAAAAGAGGGAAAATGCGGACAATGTAAAAGGAGACGATTCGTATGAACGGATCGCCTCGCCTCGTTGTTTCATGTTAAATTTCGTTCGTTAACGTTTCTAGTTCATCAATTAGCGAGCCGATGTACGCAATTGTGTCACGAAGCGGCTGCTCGGTCGTTAAATCAACACCTGCCATTATCGCAAGCTCAACAGGTGATTTCGTGCCTCCTGCTTGAAGCACCGCAAGCCATTCATCAACGGCACCTTGCCCTTCACGTAAAATACGCTGTGATACTTGTGTTGAAATCGTAAGCCCTGCGCTGTACGTGTACGGATATAAGCCCATGTAATAATGTGGCTGGCGCATCCACGTTAGCTCAGCACCTTCATTCATTTCCACTGCATCGCCCCAAAACGTTTCAAGAACGTTGCGCTTCAATTGATTTAAAAACGGCGCGTTTAACGATTTGCCAGCATCGATTGCTTCGTATACATCGCGCTGATACGCAGCTTCTAGTAAATGCGTCACAAAGTTATGGTAATACGTGCGTGCAACGACAGACGAAATAACCCAGCGCTTAAAGCGGGCATCGTTTGACGTTTGCAATAAGTGATTGGCCATAAGCATTTCGTTCATCGTAGACGGTGCTTCAATGAAGTAGAGCGACGGACGTGCATCAAAAATGTTTTGGTGTTGCTGCGAGTTGTAAAAATGCCCTGCATGCCCAAGCTCATGTGCAAGCACAAATACTTCGTTCATGCGACTCGTCCACGAAATCAATACGTACGGATGGGCACCGTACGGACTTGAACAAAACGCACCTGTCGATTTACCTTCATTGTTCGCAAAGTCAATCCAGCGCTCATCAAATGCACGGTCAAGCATGCGCACATAATCGTCACCCATTACCGATAAGCCGTCCTTCATATACTGGCGTGACTGTTCAACCGTAATCGTCGGCTCATATCCTGGGTCAAGCGGAATTTTTAAATCGGCAAACGTCATGCGCTCTAAGTTGTGAACACGCTGCACAAGTTTAGCATATTTGCGCATATGCGGTGCAAGTTCTTTCATTATAATGTCGATTTGGCGGTTATAAAGCGAACGGTCAACCTCTTGAGGGAACAGTAAAAAATCAAGTACCGATTCATGCCCGCGTAAATCTGCCTCTGTTTTTTCTTGCTTCACGGCCATTTCATACGTTTTGGCTGTTGTGTGCTGATAATCCGCAAGCTTTGAGTAAAATGCATGGAACGCAGCATGGCGCTTCTTCGTATTCGTCTCAAGCTCCCAATCGCCTTCAAATAAATTGTAGCTCATCGGCAATGATTCACCGTCTACATCAAAGTTCGGGAATTTCATGTCAACAAGCTTCGTCGTATTGTATAAGCTGTATGGCGCTGAGAAAGTACCGCTAAACGCAGCGAGTGCTTTTTCGACTTCAGGGTGCAGTGTATGTGGCTTTTCGCGTAAAATCGCCGCGATGAAATGCGCATATTGTGGTGCGGCCAAAGAAGCTTCCTCTAATACATGAGCATCTAGCTGCAATAAATCACTTTGTAAAAATGATGTTTGTGCCGCAATTTTAGCGAAGGCTGTTTGTACGGCACCGATGCGCATTTGGTTTTCGGTATTTTTTTGGTCAACGCTTTGATGTAAGCTCGCATACGTACTTACTAATACCATTTGTTTGCGAAGTGCCTCGTACGCTGTGATTGCCTCAACGATTGCCTGTGCGTTCGTAAGTTGACCGCTAAAGCGTTGTTCAAATTGCGTCGCGCTCGTTATAATTTCAGCAAGTGCTGCTTCAAACTGCGCCTCTGTTTCAAATAAATGCGTTAAATCCCACGTTTGTTCGACTGGGACATCTTTTCGTAGTGGAAATGCCATCATAATCGCTCCTTTGTTATTCCGATTTTCGAAATAAATATAACATAAGGAGTGGGAGATTGGGAAGGAAATGGGGATGTATAAGTAAATCGTATAGGGGGGAGTCGGCTCTTCGCATCGAGCAGGAAGAGCATACATCAAAGACAAATAAAAAAACCTCATTCGAGAATCGTTCATCTCAAATGAGGCTTAGGCTATGAATTACTCAGCTAACATAATTTTTTCAAGCTCTAATGGCTCGATGTATTGCTCGCCTTTGTATGCACGCATGTTACCACCAGAAATTTCATCGATTAATAAAATTTCGTTCGTTTTTGCGTCGCGGCCGAATTCTAATTTAATATCGTAAAGTGTTAAGCCTTTTTTCGCAAGCTCAGCACCAACGAATTTTGAAATTTCGATTGTGCGTTGTTTTAAAATTGCGTACTCTTCTAATGTTAAAATACCTAACATATCAAGTGCGTCTGCAGAAATTGGAGGATCTAAACGATCGTCGTCTTTAATTGTTACTTCTACGAATGAATCAAGTGGTTGACCTTCTTCAACGTATGCGCCGTAGCGACGTAAGAAGCTTCCTACTGCTTTGAAGCGGCAAATAACTTCTAACCCTTTACCGAATACTGTTGCAGGTTTTACTGTCATTGTTGCTTCGTCAAAGTTAGCATCTACGTAGTGAGTAGGTACGCCTTGCTCGTTTAATTTTGAGTAGAAGAAAGAAGTTAAACGTAAGCCAGCAAGACCAGCGCCGTCGATTGTTAAGCCAACTGTGTTTGCACCTGGATCGAATACGCCGTTTTCACCAGTTACATCATCTTTGAACTTTAATACATAAAGCCCGTCCTCTTGCTTGAATACATCTTTAGTTTTACCAGTATATAATAATTCCACGAAAAAACCCTCCAATAATGAATATATTGTTATTATAAACGAACGTTCTTAGATATTCCATAGCTAATTGTTCGTTTTAAAAATAAAAATGTGTAAACATCCCGAACGTGCTGACGCCGGAATGTTCATAAGGAAAAGGGCTGCTAAAAAATGAGCAGCCCCCAACTATTAATATACGCCTTCAGATACTAAACCGTCTGCTACTTTTACGAAGCCTGCGATGTTTGATCCGACAACTAAGTTACCAGCGAAGCCGTATTTTTCAGCAGCTTCTTTAGATTGTGCGTAAATTGAGTGCATAATTTCTTGTAATTTTTCGTCTACTTCTGTGAATGTCCAAGATGTACGGCCAGAGTTTTGAGACATTTCAAGTGCAGATGTCGCAACACCACCAGCGTTTGCAGCTTTTGCAGGACCGAAGTATACGTCGTTCGCTAAAAATTCGTTAATTGCTTCTAAGTCAGATGGCATGTTTGCGCCCTCTGCAACGAATTTCACACCGTTTTTAATTAATAAACGTGCAGCATCGCCGTCAATTTCATTTTGTGTTGCACATGGTAATGCGATGTCACATGGAATTGACCAAATGCCGTTGCAACCTGCTGTGAACGTTGCGTTTGGACGGTAGTTTAAGTAAGAAGAAATACGCTCGCCTTTTACTTCTTTAATTTCTTTTAATGCGTGTAAGTCGATACCTTCTGGGTCGTGAATGTAGCCTGAAGAGTCTGAAGCGGCAACAACTTTAGCGCCGTAATGTTGTGCTTTTTCAATCGCGTAAATTGCTACGTTACCAGAGCCTGATACGACAACTGTTTTGTTTAAGAATGATTCGTCTTTTTCGCGTAACATTTCGCCAACGAAGTATACTAAGCCGTAGCCAGTTGCTTCTTTACGTGCTAATGAACCGCCGTAACCAGGTTTTTTACCCGTTAACACGCCTGCTTCATAAGCACCGCGAATGCGTTTGTATTGACCCCATAAGTAACCGATTTCGCGTCCACCAACACCGATATCACCAGCTGGAACATCGACATCTGGACCAATATGACGGTATAATTCAGTCATGAACGCTTGGCAGAAACGCATAATTTCTGCATCTGATTTACCTTTTGGATTGAAGTCAGAACCGCCTTTACCGCCACCAATTGGTAAGCTTGTTAATGCGTTTTTGAAAATTTGTTCGAAAGCTAAAAACTTCATAATTGATTCGTTTACAGATGGGTGGAAACGTAAGCCGCCTTTGTATGGTCCAATTACGTTGTTGAATTGTACGCGGTAACCACGGTTTACATGTACTTTATTGTTGTCATCTTGCCACGTAACACGGAAAGAAATAATGCGGTCTGGCTCAACGATGCGGCTTAAAATGTTATGTTCGATATATTCAGGATGTTGTTCAAATACAGGTGTTAAAGAAAGTAAAATTTCTTCTGCTGCTTGTAAAAACTCAGGTTGATGTGCATTTTTTTCTTTCATTTGTGTGAATACGCCATCAATGTATTGTTGTGCTGCTGAATAATTTAATTCTGTCGTCATTGTGTTACCCCCAAATTTCTTGATAGCCGTATCGTACACTGAACTAAAGCATTGAATCAATAAAAATATTCAGACAAATTACTTCGTTAGGCGCATTTTGGCGGAAATGTGACGCAAAGAAAATATATTGAAATAATAAAAAACTACAAACTTATATCAAAAAGAGAAGGATGGATGAATTTGACTCCAACGCTATTAATAGACGCAGATGCTTGTCCAGTACTGGATAAAGCGCTTTTTATTTCATCACAATATGAGATTGAATCTATCTTATTTTGCGATACATCGCATTCGATACAAAGAGAAGGTGCGAAAACCATTATTGTAGACAAAGGAATGGATTCAGTTGATTTTAAGCTATTGAATGCGCTTTCAAAAGGTGATATCGTCGTGACACAAGATTATGGGCTTGGTGCGATGGCATTGGCAAAAGGTGCGTACGTCATCAATCAAAATGGCTTGCAGATGACATCAGACAACATCGATGCGTTACTTAACCAACGTCACATGAGTGCGCAAATTCGACGTGCTGGTGGCAGAACAAAAGGACCAAAAAAACGTACGCAAGAAAATAATTTAGCGTTTGAATTGAAATTTCGACAAATTTGTGAACAGGCAGTAGCACAACGATAAAGGAGCGAACAATATGCAAAAACAAAAACTACTCGTGCAGCATCCATTATTAGCACGCATGATGAACTATGAGGAAGTCGTGTGGGAAAAGGATTATGACGCAGCTATGAATCAAAATGCCTTTACGATTGAGGAAACATACGAGGCAGAACGACGATTATCCCGATTTTCTTCTTATTTAAAGGAAGTGTTTCCAGCGCTTCAAAAGACGAATGGCATCATTGAATCACCGCTTGTGGAAGTGCCGGCATTTGCGAACACGATTGACGGCTTTAACGGTCGTTTATACGTCAAGTGCGATCATGAATTGCCAATTTCAGGCTCGATTAAAGCGCGTGGTGGCATTTATGAGGTGTTAGCATTTGCGGAAAAAGTCGCAATTGAGCATGGTGTGTTAAAAGCGAGCGACGATTATGCGAAGCTCGTCCATTGCCGTGAGCTGTTTGCACAATACACGATTGCAGTCGGCTCAACAGGTAATTTAGGCTTGAGTATCGGTTTAATGGGCGCAACGCTCGGTTTTTCGGTCACGGTACATATGTCAGCAGACGCAAAAGCGTGGAAAAAGGAGTTACTCCGTTCGCGCGGTGTGACAGTTGTAGAATATGAGGATGATTATAGCGCAGCAGTGGCAAACGGGCGTGCTCAAGCTGCGCTGGACCTGCGCTGTCATTTCGTTGATGACGAAAATTCACGCGATTTATTCGCAGGCTATAGCGTCGCGGCGTTACGATTGCAACAACAACTTGAGGATGCGAGCATTGAGGTAAGTGAGGAGCAACCGTTATACGTCTATTTACCTTGTGGCGTCGGTGGTGCACCAGGTGGGGTTGCGTTTGGGCTGAAGCATATATTCGGTACGCATGTGTATATTTATTTTGCGGAGCCGACGCATGCACCGTGTATGACGATTGGCATGATGACGCGTTTGCATGACGCTGTTTCGGTACAAGATTTTGGCATTGATGGTATAACGGAAGCGGATGGTTTAGCGGTCGGTCGAGCATCAGGCTTCGTTGGGCAAATGATGGAGGGAATGATTGCGGGCTGTTATACTGTAGACGATGCATTTTTATTCGATAGTATGCGCAAGCTTGAGGAGACAGAGGGAATGTTTTTAGAGCCTTCTGCACATGCGGCAGTAAAGGGTGCGCATATATGGAAGGAACAGCGCGGTACGCATATCGTGTGGGCAACAGGAGGAAGCATGGTGCCAAACAAAGAGCGAGACGTGTATCGACAAATGTTTAAATAAAGGAGAAGTTTACGTGATAGCTATTTTAGGTGGCGCATTCATTGCGGCAGTCGTTGGTGAAATCGTCATTCGTCAGCGCATTGACGTCGGAAAAAATAAGTCGTACAAAGACCAATACATTAATAAGCGACATATGATCTTTGAATTTTTACTCATTATGATGTATTTAATGATTTTAAGTACGTCAACATTTACGGAAAAAACATTGTATGCGTTTTTACTATTGTTTATGTCGGTGATGTTTTTAATTCGTGCGTTTTTAGACTTTGCGTTTCGAAAAGCAGAAAACCGTCATTACATTACAGCGATGTACGTTGTCATTTGTTTAGCGGCGTCTGTTATCGTCTTAGCGATATAAAAAAATCGGCACAAGCGAAATGCTTGTAGCCGATTTTTTTATTGTACTTGTTGTTTAATTTCTTCTACTGTCTCTTCTACTTCTTGACGCGACATTTTTTCGCGTCCTTCTTTAATCGCACGTAACGATTTGTGTGCTAATGCAAGTGGTAGCTTACAGAACATTAAGATGAACTTGTTGTTAAGCGTCGTCATGTACTCGTCCGCGTTCGCTAAGTTTTCATCAGCGTATGCAAATAAGTCTGCTTGTGTCCAGCCAGTCGGTACGAAGCTCACACCGCGCTCATCCATATCTTCCTTTTCGTTACGAATGATGTTGACTGCTTGTAAACCGCGACCGTAGCCGATTGCAAGCTCACGATTTGATTTTTCGCCGTTATGCCACTCGAATAAATCGGCAAGCAATACACCAACTAAACCAGCTACGTAATACGTGTAGTCGTCTAAGTCTTCGCGTGTTTGGACGTTCCAGTTTGCCTTTGCCCACTTTGCCATACCGCCAGCCATTTCGCTCGTTGCGTCTTTTACGATGTCATACGCTTCAGATGGGACAAGCGATAACCAGTCGTTCATGCGCAGCGTTACTTCTGGTAGCACGTCGTTGTAAGGTGCAAGCAGCGCTAAGTAATCATCATTTGGGAATGGACGTACTAAAAGCATTTTCTCCACTTCTTTTAGTAGGTCATGCTTTACATCGGTTGATAATGTATCGTCGTCTTCAATTTCGTCTAATGCACGCATTGCTAGATACGACAGCGCAACGGCATCTTTTAAATCTTTCTTTAAAAACGTAATCGGAATATAAAATGTACGGCTCGTTTCCTTTAATACACGAAACGCGTCTTTATGTAATTGTTTTGTAGTCATATGTTAAGCCTCCGTTCAGTTAATACGACTACTGTTATCGTATCGTATTTTTTCGAAAAGATAAACTAATCCATCGTCTTTTTTTGTACAAATTTTTTTGAGAATACGTGATATGTTAAAAAATAGTAGTTTACCACTTAAGTATAAAGAAGTTATTATAAAGATTAGTCTTTTTTTGCTATAACGGAAGAAAGGAAGATGATGCGTGTAAAGTGGTAAATTGGCATGAGTGAGAGCCATCATGACGAAATATTAGGCTACATACTTATCTTTTGTGCTAATTCAAGGTATACGTGTTTGAAAGAAGGGTTTTAAATCTTTCCTGTCGAATGAGGTAGTTGAAAAAGACTAATCTGGGTATACGTCATAGTAAAGCGATCAAAAGATGCTATGACGAAGCTTGTCAGATTATGAAAATTGTAGGAGGATGCGAAATGAAATTATTTAGCAAATTTTTAGTTGTGTTTAGTATTGTTATTGGATTGTTTTTAGGGCTTGTTATGTTCATGTTTATACAATTGAATACGTTAAGAGACAATGCGAATCACCTATATGAAAACGGTGTACATCCATCAACAGATCTTATTCAAATTGGGCAGTTAACGGAAAATACGCGTGTTAACATGGTAACGGCATTAGCGTTTGAAAATGTAAAGGCGACGGAAAATGCGCTAGCGAACTTAGATGCATTGCAGGTAGCTGGGCAAGAATACTTGATGCATGCAAACTCTGCGGAACTAGCGGCGATGTATAATAGCTTTAACGACAAGTGGATGTTGTTTGATGAGCGCGTGCGCATTAACGAGCAACTAATGCGTGCAGGCGATTGGGTGGCAGCACGAGAAGGCATCCAAATTGGTAAGCCGTTGTTTGAAGAAGCACAGGCGGATTTTTTAGTGTTAAATGATGCACATGAAGCAGCGATGGCAGGCATTCAAACAGAAAGTCAGGAAATCGCAAGTACGACATCGCTTACGAGTACAATTATTGCGACAATTGTGACAATCATTGCGCTCGTTTTAGCCTTTTTCTTCAGCCGCGATTTATCAAGACGCTTACAGTTAGTGAATGTACGTGCGGCAAAAATTGCATCAGGTGATTTAACGGCTGATTTATCGACAGTAGAAGGTAAAGATGAAATTGCAGAAGTGACACATAGCTTAAATGAGATGCAAGCAGCACTGCGTAGCGTCGTAGGTGAGGCGATTGATACGAGTCAGCAAGTGTCGGCGAGTGCAGAGCAGCTATCGGCAACGACGCAGCAATCGATGGCAGCAGCAGAGGCAGTATCAAGCTTATCGATGTCAACGTCTGAAAGTGCGAACAACCAAATGACGAACTTAGTCGAAATTACCGATTCACTTAAACTGATGGAGCAAAACGTACAAGCAATTGCAGACCGCGGTGAGGCGATGGATACGTTATCAAACGACACATTTACGATGACAAAATCAGGCGCACAAGCAGTAAATGCGGTGAATGAGCAAATTCATTCGATTGCAGAATCTTCTGAGCAAACAGAGGAGGCGGTAAAAAGCTTACAAGGAAAATCGCTACAAATTGGTCATATTGTGAGCATGATTACCGAAATTGCGGACCAAACGAACTTATTATCATTAAACGCGGCAATTGAAACGGCGCGTGCAGGTGAGGCAGGAAAAGGCTTCGCGGTCGTGGCAGATGAAGTTCGTAAGCTTGCGGATCAGTCGCGTCAGTCCGCAGCTGAAATTGTGGACATGATTCAAGAAATTCAGCGTGACATTGAACAAGTAATTGGCTCGATTCATGAAGAAACGAACCGTGTGCAAGAAGGGCTTGTGAAATCGAAGGAAGTATATGAAGTGTTTGGTGAAATTGAAAAAATGGTCGGACACGTATCGCAAAATGCAGTAGATATTAACGCAGCGATTCGCTCGATTACCGATGTGAATCAAATTGTCGTATCAAATACAGTCAATATTGAGAAGCTTGCGACGTCAACAGTCGATTCGTCACAGCGTAGCAACGAGGCAACGGAAGTGCAGCTTGGCTCGATTGAAGAAATTACAGCAGCAAGTGAAGCGTTAGCGAATTTATCAGATGACTTACAGCGTACGATTAATCATTTTAAATTATAAGTAGTCAAGCGTGTTGATTAGCCATTCGACTGTCATTTCGCGTATTGCGGCTCGCTTTCCTGGGGCTCGGCTCAAGCCCATAGCTGTCAACTTTAGCGATAACTCAATATCTTAGAATCTAAATTGTCTGAACAACAGCTGTATTTCGTGTGAGCTATACACTGAACTTCATACGGTAACCGTTCTTTTGTTTCGGCGGACGCTTTTCGC
>JAXJTE010000152.1:0-2536 GCA_036309765.1 Caryophanon sp.
CATATGGCACGAGCGGCAAAAGGAAACGGTATTAAAATGTTCGTATACGTTAGCTTGCTTGGGGCGATTGTTGCGGCATTGTTTGCAAATGACGGCGCAGCGCTCATTTTAACACCGATTGTACTAGCGATGGTGCGCAATTTACAGTTTAACGAAAATATGATTTTTCCGTTTATTATCGCAAGTGGTTTCATCGCAGATACGACGAGCTTGCCATTTGTCGTAAGTAACCTCGTCAACATCGTGTCAGCTGATTTTTTTAATATCGGCTTTGTCGAATATGCGACACGTATGCTGATTCCAAATTTATTTTCACTTACTGCTACGATTGTCGTATTGCTCATTTATTTTCATAAGTCGATTCCGCGCACATACGATGAGACGATGTTAAAGGAGCCGAAATTAGCGATTCGAGATAGAAAGCTATTTAAGCAATCGTGGGTTGTGTTAGCTGCGTTAGTCATCGGTTACTTCGCAAGTGAATGGATTGGCATACCTGTATCGGTCATAGCGGGTGTCATTGCGCTACTTTTTTTACGAATGGCTCGCCATAGTAAAGCGATTCATACAAAAGCGATTATACAAGCAGCACCTTGGAATATTGTGTTTTTTTCAATTGGCATGTACGTCGTTGTTTATGGGCTAGGAAATGCGGGTTTAACCGTAATGTTAGCGCAAGTGATCGAATGGACTGCAGCGCAAGGATTGTTGAGCGTTACGTTGAGTATGGGCTTTATGGCGGCATTTTTATCGTCGGTGATGAACAATATGCCAACTGTGATGCTAAACGCATTAGCAATTGCTGAAACGTCAACGAATGGCACGATGCGAGAAGCACTCATTTATGCGAACGTCATTGGCTCTGACTTAGGACCGAAAATTACGCCAATTGGTTCGTTAGCAACGCTCGTATGGTTATATGTACTATCAAATAAAGGTGTACATATTTCATGGGGCACGTATTTTAAAACAGGTATCATTTTAACGATTCCGATTTTATTCGTTACATTGATTGGTTTATATGTAACGCTACGACTTTTTTAATGAAAGGAAATTTGTTATGAAAAACATACTGTATTTTTTATGTACTGGTAATTCATGCCGCTCACAAATGGCAGAAGGGTTTGCGAAAAAGTATTTGTCAAATTGGGAAATTTATAGTGCGGGCATCGAAGCACATGGCTTAAATCCAAATGCGGTTAAAGCGATGGCGGACGTTGGCATCGATATTACGAAACAAACATCGGACATCATTGATGAGCAGCTATTACATCGTGCAACGCTTGTCGTGACACTTTGTAGCGACGCAGCTGATCGATGTCCTATTACACCGCCGCACGTTCACCGTGAGCATTGGGGGTTTGATGATCCTGCGAAAGCAACCGGAACAGACGAGGAAAAATGGCGCATTTTTGAAAGCGTACGCGATGCAATTGAAGCGCGCATTCAACAGTTTGCGAAAGGTCAATAGTATGCGCATTCATAAATCTGGAGACAAATCAGTGGCGTTCTTTATTGCTTATATGAAGTTGCTCGTGCTGTCTGAAAAAACGTCGATTGAAACGCTTGAACAATACATGTTAGTACATTTTTTTCAAGACGATATCGATTCGTTTGGTTCGATTACACATGAAAATTTTAAAACAGCGCTGCTACAGCTAACGATGGATCCGTAGCTAATTAACATATTGAAAACACGATACTAACTATGAACGAGGCTATGCTAAAATGTCGAAATAGACAACTAGCATAGCTTTTTTCTGTCTATAAATTAGTTGAAACGAGCTACTTTATATTGACTATTCAGTTGAACTGTATTATCCTTTTACTAAGTTGAACTATATAGTCGAACTGAGTAAGGGGATGAAGAGGTGAAACATAAGCTATTACCGTTATCTGAAACGATGCATTATATTTTGTTAGCGCTACGTGAACCGTTGCACGGGTATGCAGCGATGCAAAAAATCGAGCAAATGAGTAACGGTCAAGTTATATTGGCGGCGGGAACATTGTACGGTGCCGTTGAAAATTTGACGAAGCACGGATGGATTGAGCCAGTTGGGGAAGAAGGGCGACGGAAAATTTATTGCATTACAAACGAAGGCAAGGAAATTTTACAGCTAGAACGCAATCGGTTAACGCACATTTTATCTTTATACGAAGGAAGTGGGATGGATGAAGAAGTTTAAGCTTTTTGTAGATATTGAACAAGAAGAGAACTGGTTAAATGAACAATTGCAAAAAGGCTATCATTGTAAAGCAATCAATGGTCTTGGGGTGTATACGTTTGAAAAGACGGACGAGCAATACGTGATGCGATTAGATTACCGAAGTTATGTAACGAAACACAAATTTGAAAACTATCAAAGCATGTATGAAGATTTCGGGTGGCATTTAGTGCGTGGCGATACAATCGGTGGCATTCAATATTGGCAAAAGGAAGCGGACGGTCAAACGGAAATTTTTTCGGATCGTCAATCAACAAACGAATATTACAAACGAATAATGAACTATACGTTAAGCTTAGGTTTTATTC
>JAXJTE010000153.1:0-1601 GCA_036309765.1 Caryophanon sp.
CGCCAACAACGCCGGCACCGACACCAGATAAAGGTGTAGAAATTGTCGAAATTAAAGAAAATGGCACATGTGAAGCAAACCAAACGTATGGCGTTTACACAAAAGATGGCAAGTTCATCCAAAACGTAAAAACGAATGACGAAGGTGTCGCAATCGCATTTTTAGCAACAGGTGAGTACGTGTTAAAAGATGCAAATGGTAATGAAATTACAACGTTTACTGTGAAGAAAGGCATCACAAATAAATTTGAAATTTCGTCAATATGTATTGAAATGCCAAATACGGACAACCCAAATAGTGGTGAAGAGAACACACAAAAACCACCATCAATCATTACACCAGAAACACCAGGTGACAAACCGGGAACAACTCCAGGCACACCAGAAACACCAGGTGACAAACCAGGAACAACGCCAGGCACACCGGAAACACCAGATGACAAACCAGGAACAATACCAAGTACACCGGAAACACCAGGTGACAAGCCAGGAACAACGCCAGGAACAACGCCAGGAACGCCGGAAACACCAGGTGGAACGACAAGTACGCCAGGTACAACAACGAATACACCAGGTACGTCGAGTAAACCAGGAACAACAACTTCAGGTGGAACGACGACAAGCGGTGGCACAAGCACGACAACAAATAACAGCACGGTGACAAAACCAGGCACGACGGTCACAACGACGACGAGCAAGCCAGCGGGCACGACGACAACAACGACTACGACAACAGTAGCGAAGCCGAACACATTACCACAAACAAATGTAGAGAATTCATCGAAGTATTTACAGCTGTTAGGGTTAGTGATTATCGGATTAGCAGCGTTCGTATTCATCCGTCGTCGTCAATTAAATAAATAATTGAGTTATTTGGAAGGCCTTACGTAGGGAAACTTGCGTAAGGCTTTTTTTATGCGCACAGAGAAGCTGTCATGCAAATGGTTTTGCTATATACTATTTATGGGAATAGGAAGTGAAATTAAATCGAAATGGAATCGAGGGATTGTATGGAAACGAAACGACGTGTTTCATCACAAACGTGGGCGATTATTTTATTTTCGCTTGGTGTATTTATGGCGGCGCTCGATAACGGCATCATTAGCGCGGCACTGACGACGATTAACGATTCGTTTGGCGTGGATGCGAACTGGGGGGCGTGGGGCGTAACGCTTTACACGCTCGGTTTAGCAATTAGCGTCCCAATCGTAGGTAAACTATCTGACCGTTACGGACGCAAAAAATTATTCATCGTTGAAATTGCTATTTTCGGGCTCGGCTCGCTGCTTGTGGCGCTCAGTCCGAACTTTACGTTTTACTTAATTGCGCGTTTCATTCAAGCGATGGGTGGCGGTGGTATTTTCATTATCGGCTCATCGCACATTTTAAGCACGCTACCGATTGAGAAGCAAGGAAAGGCGCTCGGCATGCTCGGTGGAATGAACGGTATGGCGGCGGTGCTCGGTCCGAACGTTGGCAGTATCATTTTAGACTGGACGGGCAGCTGGCATTGGTTATTTCTCATTAACGTACCGATTGCAATTTTCCTCGTTGTCATGGGGATATTAAAGCTTGAAGAAACGAAAGACCCAACGCCAGGAA
>JAXJTE010000154.1:0-2502 GCA_036309765.1 Caryophanon sp.
GAATGAGATCGAGCATATCGATTGCTTTAAAAATATGGTGCATCGATTTTTGTTGCGTTTGCTGTAGCTGCTCGATTTGCGCGACTAACTGTGCATACTGCTGCTGTGACACAATCGGCGCTTCAGGAGCGGGCTGCACTTCTTTCATCGGCTGTAGTCGCTTGTTAATGGTTTGCTGTGTGGCGCTGGCCTGTGCATCGATTAGCTTTTGAAATTGCTCCATTAGTTGAACGAATTCACCGGTTAAAGATACCGTTTGTTCGATTGCATGAATGACCGGATTTAAACGTTTTGGTTCATCTTTAAATATGTGAATAATGCGCTCTGACATATTTGCTTTCACCTCCATCACTCATTGTCCGCTTACAAGCATGTTGATATGCCAGTTAATTAAAGGAGCGTATTGCGGCTCGCTCACATTGTAAATTCCAATCACCCTATATATAGTCCGCTTATAAAATCTCTTCTACAATCGAGAACCATTTGTCCATGCCGTCAACGATTGTTGGGTACTGACGCTTCATGCGCTGAATGCTCGTCTTTAGCATATACGGATCATGCTCAGCTGCTTGCCAAATGCGGTCGTTTACCTCATCCGTTTCCGATTCGGCATCTTCAATCTCATCGTAGTAATAATATAAATACGAACGGTAACGCAGCGGACCGAAAATATCTTCGTCTTTTGCGAGCAGCTCGATTTCTTCTTCGATTTTTAATTTACGTTCAATGTTGTCATACAGCTCGTTCACATCGTCGTCATGCGGTGTGATTTGCTTTAATGTGCGTATAATCGTCAAGGCAGGCTTGTAATAACTCTCCCTCGCAAGCTCTAATGAAAAGTTGTACAGCACTTCAACCGCATCATTTCGTTGCTCGTCACCTTGTGCGGCAAACTTTTCGACGTACTTGAACGCAATTTGCATTTCAAACGAGGAAGACATAAGAATCGCGATTTCCACAAGCTTTTTAATGTACAGCATCTTTCCTTTGCCTTCGATGTACGGCTTGTTGAGCGCTTTTTCGACGAGCTGCCATGCACTGTCGTAATCGTCTAAGCGCATGTACACGTTCGCTAGTCGATTGACGTATTGGAAATCTTTCGGCGCCACTAAAATCGCCTGCTTGTAAAGACGAATCGCCTTTTGCATATCCTCTAAATCTTCATACAGCATCGCTAAGTTCATGTAATATACCGGCTCGTCGTCGTTTAGCGCAATCGCACGCTCAAACGACTGAATCGCACGCGTATACTCGCCAATCGCATCAAGCGCAATGCCGTTATAGTTATGAATGACGTCATCTTGTGGGAAGTATTCGAGCAGCTGCTGATACAGCACATGTGCTTTGTCGTACTGCTTGTCTTTTCGCACGCGGCTTGCTTCGTTACGTAACGTCTCAATTTTCGGTCCGTACATCACTTCAATGTCATGCGCGTACTTCTTTTTCACATCGGTTAATGTTGCATACGCTTGTTGCACGAGCTGAAATATGTCTGAGTTTGCATCCTGTGCGTGCTTTCTTACTTTTTTCGTATACGCATCTTTAATGACTTGCATATCGCTCGTAAGCTCAATGCCTAATAGTTCGTAATAATTGTTCGCCATAACTACTCCTTTTTCTCCGCACTTTGTACAATATCAAGCGTGTTACGTTGCCTCATTTTAATAGATCAACATGCCTAAAAATAAACGAAAGCTTACTCCACGTCACGCTGCCATAGCGATTCAGGAAGTAAGCCTGTTACTATTTAGCGATATAGTAGCCGTCACGTTGCGTAATGAGACCGCTTTGCATTAAAATCGTCATTCGCTTCTTTGTGTGTTTCCGTTTGAGCCGAATCTCCTTTGCAACTTCGTCTAACGTTTTCGGTTGCGCTAAAAATCGTAAAATCGCATCGTATCGCAGCACTTTTTTCTTCAGCGTGCGTGAATCTTTCGTCGGTAGCTGTAGCACGCGGTATTTCTCCGTCATGTTCAGCGCCGTATATTTTTGCACCATGTTTTGCTGATTCGTAATAATGGCGATGCTACAATCGTCGAGCGTTTTCGCCGCAATGACGTGATCGAAGCTGTACGAAACGATATCGAGCATATTTTGCTTCGTCAATAGTGCCGTCCAGTCAATTAAGCGTTTCACAACCGGCGCAAGTCGCTGCTGACTTTTTTCGTAAAAGCTTTCTGCCGTCCCATCAGACATGAGCACAAATGCGCTAATGCTCGCTTTTAACGTACCTTTAATTAAATTCATATTTTCAATGAGGCGCGAAGATGTCACAAACACTGTAGAATTTGAAAACTCTCCGTTTGACGGCTTAGAAGCGACATGTAGCTGCTCGTCCTTCACATAGCCAATCACCCCGTCGCCAACGTGCAGCAAGAAAAACGTGTCGTCTTTAATCGCCGCAACGAGCAACGTACTCGCTAGCTCCTTTAAGTCGCACTCTAGCACTTGCTGCTCGTCCTTTAGCGCCTCGATAATCGTTTGCTGTAGCTGTTGCTTCAC
>JAXJTE010000155.1:0-2357 GCA_036309765.1 Caryophanon sp.
AGGCAAAGTACATACACTACAAACAGAGGCGACGTCAGATGCGCTGACGAATTTACTCAACCGTCGTGCTATTACGCGCACGCTCGAAAAATGGGACGATGAGAAAACACCATATGCGGTCATTTTAATGGATATTGACAAGTTCAAACTCGTCAACGATACGTATGGGCATCAAATGGGCGATGACGTACTTGTTTATTTTGCGAACTTTTTCAAAAAGCACACGATGCCGTATCATTTATGCGGGCGCTATGGTGGTGAGGAATTTATCATTTTGATGCCAAATGCGACGCTGGACGAAGCGGTGTTGCTTGCGGATGCGATTCGTAAAGATGTTAGTCAAGTGATGAGCCCTACTGGAAATGCGATTACGATTAGTGCGGGTGTTGCACATAGCGATACATCGTCGTGCTACAAGCATATTATTGAACGTGCAGATATGGCACTGTATAATGCAAAAGAACACGGACGTAACCAAGTATGCTCATAAAAAATGACCGCGAATAGAGCTTCGCGGTCATTTTGTGTTTAAGACGTCGTTTTAAATTTGCTGACTTCACTATTTAATTCTTCTGCCAATAATGCGAGTTGCTGAGCGCTCTCTGTAATATCATGCATCATGCTTGTTTGCTGCTCAACAACGGTAGCAGATTGGATTGTATTTGATGTCGTCGTTGTGGCCGCTTGTTGGAGCGTTTCAAACGTCGCAAACATTTGCTGACTAGATGCGCTCATTTGCTCTGCGACTGCCGATACACCCATAATTTGGTTCGATACTTCAGACGTCGTGTGTAAAATTTCTTCAAACGACTTACCTGTTTCAGTCGCCACCGCTACACCTTCTTGTACCTTTGCACTCACCTGCTGCATATTGCTCGTCATCGCGCGAATGCCTTGCTGAAGCGAGCCGATTAAGCCGACAATTTGTACTGCTGATTCATTTGACTGCTCCGCTAGCTTACGAACCTCATCGGCAACGACTGCGAATCCTTTTCCTGCATCGCCTGCTCGTGCTGCTTCAATCGCTGCGTTTAATGCGAGTAAGTTTGTCTGGTCGGCAATTTGCGTAATCGCTGTGACGAACTGCTCAATTTGCGTTGATTCGAGCGTTAATTGCTCCACAACTTCCAGCGACTGTCGCACAGCTTCATCAATATCATCCATCTGCTCGACCGTTTTGGCCATATGCAGTTTGCCATTTTCCGCGTTTTGCTGTGCGTGCGTTGATACATTCGTCACGTCCTCAGCTGCTGAAGCGACGTGCTGAATGCCTGTCGTTACTTCCTGCAATGCCGCGATTGTTTCATTCATTTGTATTTGCTGTATTTGTGCATCTGCTGAAATTTTATTAATCGTTGCGCCGACTTGCTGACTAGATGATGCTGATTGACCAGCGCTAGTAAGTAATTCCTCTGATGATGCTGCAACGTGCTGGCTTGACTCATTGACCGCTGTTAAAATGCGGTGCAAATTCGATGTCATTTTACTAAAGACATTCGTTAGTACACCAATTTCATCTTTTATGTTAACAGTCGGGATCGTTTCGGTTAAATCACCGTTTGCAATACGCTCGGCTGCTTGTGTCAGTGCATCAAGTGGCTTCAATTTACGTAGCAACAACATGAACACAGTAATCATGCCAATGCCGTAAAAAATACATAACCCGCCGATTAAAAATGCCGAGAAGTTCGCTTGTTTATTCGTGTCGTTTGCTAGCTCATTTGACCATGCAACGAGTTCGTTATTAAATGCAACATAAAGCGCTGTAATTTGTGCACTTACCGCTTCGTAGTCATCGCTTACGAGTAGCTGCTGTGCTTGCTGCAACTTACCATCTTGCACGAGCGCAAATGCTTGGCGTTCAATATCTCCTGCTGCTTGCGATGTTGCATCAATTTCGCTTAATGCAGCTAAAATTGCCTCTGGTACGTTATAGCTCCCAAGCTGTGTTTTTAACTGTTCAAAATTTTCCTTTACGACAAGTGCTTCGTAATTTTCAACGTACGCCTCATTTCCTGAATACGCATAGAGACGTGCCTCATGCGTTAAGTCTTTCGAGATGTTTGCACCTGCACCGACATAATAGGTAATGCCGCTTCGATCTTCTAACGTTTTATACAATATTTGAATCGAATTTGTTACGAACAAAAGTGCGCCTACAACGAATACCGTTAATATAATCGTTCCTAGTACTCCTATTTTCATATAGTTACGTAATGTCATTTTTTTACTCTCCCCGGTCATAAAGTCATAAAAATGAGGCTGGGACAAAACCCACCTCTAACTAAAAATAGCCGCTGGCATTTTACACAAGTAAAATGTCGGCGGCTTTATTTTTTTGCATCAGAAAAGGACAC
>JAXJTE010000156.1:0-8071 GCA_036309765.1 Caryophanon sp.
GAGTTGTATTATCCAGATGATGTGGACGACACACTTGAATGCAGAGGTAGCTAGATGTGATAAACACATAACTTTAAACGTGGAAACTTCACTTGAAGAGGTGAGCACGATAGGATTGTTCATCTGCAAGTCCTTGTTGTAGCTGAATTTCCTAACAGGAACTCCGTAACACTTTTTCTATTTATTGGATATTTAGAAAAATGCTGTAACGAACAGTTTTGATAAATGATTTTATTCATGTGTACACAATTGTCAAAAAACATCGAATGTTGTTATACAAGCGTTTGTCGGATGTTGTATAAAAAGTCGTATAGTGTAATAACAAAAAGAAACCCATGATGTTATACCAAAGCTCTAAGGGTTTCTGTTAGATTCTCCAAATTTGATTTAAGAACGTTTTTTAGATTAGAAGTATATAGAACATTTGTAAAACTCAAAAAGTATTTGATTAGAAAATGCGATGTTTTGTAATATTTATTTACAAAACACCGCATTTTTTATTTATTAATATCTCAAACTTCGCACCTAAATAATTAGGTCCAATCGTTGGCTCTATTAGATTGTTCTCGATTTCAATAAGAACCTTGACATGCATTTTTAGATACAAAAAACACCTCATTCTTTGGTATAGTGTGATTGTCGAAAAAACACTACCATCAGAAGAGGTGCTTCCATAATGATAGAGCATAATGACCAAAATAATCAACTGCCAAAAGAATTAAAATCGGTATTTAAAGAATTAGAGATTTTCAAACATCTTCGAAAAGCTGGGATTACGAAGAAGTTTGGCTTCACCACTTCCTATTTATTTCAACTTGTTTTTTGTTTAATCTTCCATCATAAGAGTTGGTTCACCCTGTTAAATTCAAAGAAGGGCGACCGTTACCCTGCCAAGGATTCTGTTTATCGCTTCATGAATCATTCCAAGTTTGCCTGGCGTCGTTTTTTAACCGATTTAAGCGCGCATGCCATTCAAAAAGTTGATCAGCTGACAGATACAACACGTCCAAAGGTTTTCATCATAGACGATTCCATGTTCGACCGTAACCGCAGTAAAAAGGTGGAGCTTCTTGCGCGTTGTATGGATCATTCCTCTTTAACAAAACGCTTCTATAAAGGGTTTCGTATGCTTACTCTGGGTTGGTCAGATGGCTTTTCATTTATGCCACTGGACTTCACGTTACTGAGTTCAAAGAAGGCGCAGATCAACGGTATTTCTGAGAATATTGATAAGCGTTCTTCTGGCTATAAACGTCGTGTAGAAGCGTTAGAATCCGCTCCAGCCGTCATTCCAAGTATGCTTGAACGCGCATTACAAGCAGGTGTATCGGCTGATTATGTGTTAATGGATACCTGGTTTACGCAACAACCTCTTATCCAATCAATCGCTGAACTCGGTCTTGACGTTATTGGCATGGTCAAGGCAACGAATCAACGTTATTTGGTGAACGAAAAAAGGCTTTCCTTGAAGGAGCTATATAAGATGGCCACGCCTGTTTCTGGCAAGAAAGGCATCATGCGATCGATTCAAACAACCATGGCAAATGGCATTCAGGTAAAGGTCGTGTTTATTCAAAACCGCAATAAAAAGAGTGAATGGCTTGCGATTCTCAGCACCGATTGTACGCTTTCCGAACAAGAAATCGTCCGTATTTATGGCATGCGCTGGGATATTGAGGTCTTTTTCAAGACGACCAAATCCCTCTTACGCCTGCAAAAAGAGTTTCAAGGCATGTCATATGATTTACTGATTAGCCACACCACGATTGTATTTGCGAGATACATCGTCCTGTCCTGGCAAAATCGTTGCCATAACGATCAACGCACATTAGGTGGCATCTTTTATGAATTATGTGATGAAGTGAACGAACTGGATTGGGCTGTCGCATTACAGCAATTAATCGAGCTTCTTGAAGATGCCCTAAAAAAGACGAACAAAACATTACAAAAACTAATCAAAAGTCAATTACAGCAATGGATTGACGGTCTACCTAACTATATCAAGGCTTATTTGTCGATTTCAGTCTGCGAAGTTTGAGTAAATGATATTTCATACATCTAAAAAGCCTAAAATTACTTGTAAATAACAAAGAATAGAGGCTTTTTTCATATCAATACATGATCATCCGACAAAAATCCTTATGCATTTCTCGATTGTATACATGTATAAATATCCTTTATAATACATATTTTTAAACAATGCGTATAAGTACAAAGTGCCTAATGAAATTCGCTGTAGCAGTTGGCGATTGACTCCATTTTTTAACTATGCATGAGTACGTGCCATATAGTTTATATTTCCGTGCTATGATAAAAGAAAAAGGAGGAGTTACGATGCAACAACAACGAAAATGGGCTGTGCTACTCATACGCTTTGCCGCAATCTTCGGCTTTATCGGCACGTTAATTGGCTCGATCATGAGCGGACAAATGGAGTATAGCTTGCGTCCGATTCATGCGCACTCGCTGCTTGTCGGTTGGCTTTCTGCATTTGCATGGGGCATTTTTTATTACGTCGTGCCGATGAAAAAGATCATTTTAGTCAAAATTCACAGCTTATGCGGCATGATTGGGGCGATTGGTTTAACGCTCGGCATGTACTTATACTATGTTGACCATTCAGGCTTACCAGAAGTCGTAACGCTTGTCGCATTCATCGTCGGCGGCTCGATTTTACTCATTGCATTTTTCTTATTTATGGTCAACACGTTCTTCATCGAAAAAAAGCAAGCGTAAACGCAAAAAAGCCAATGCATCCGCATCGGCTTTTTTCATATTATAAAAATTTCACTGTTACTAACTGCTCAAGCGGTGTATTTAACGCTTTGTTGCACATATCCTCTTTCAGCTGTGTGAAGAACACTTCCTCGTCTGCTGTTAACTCACGCTCGCGCCCGATTTTTAAATAATCGTAAAACACAGCTGGTAAGTAATCTTCCTTTAATGATACTTCGACCTTTTTGCCATCTGTCGTGCGTGTGAACACGTATGCATAGCCTGTTGGACGGTGTGGATCGTATTGCGCCACTGGGTATGTCGGGTCTACTGTGTATACTTCACGTGTAAGTGCGCGTGTCACGAATTCGAATACGTCGCGGAAGCCTGGGCCGCCATGACCTGATAAAATCGTAATGTCTGCACGGTTTGGAATGTCGTCACCGTAAAGCGCTTCAAACGCAGCTTGCACGACGCGGAAGCCAGCGCCAACTGCCATATATGCTAATTTGCCGTGATATTTCACAATGTCCTCAAAGTGAATTTCTAATAAATCTTTATGGTCGTAAATACGAATTGGTTGCATGTCTTGTTGCCTCTTTCTTTATGTATGTTTTATTGCCTTCATTAGAATAGCGCGAATGATAATCATTGTCAATTGTTGAATAAAAATTTCGTACTTGCTACCTTTCAAACAAAATATGTATATAGACTACATTTCATGGTATTATATGTATGAATTTATTAAATTTGGTTCATTATCGTAAGCTGGGGTTGACGCTTGAACATGAATGTTACTTGGAACAAGAGGCGGACTCCATCGGGAAAAGCAACCCCAAGTTATCGTGAAGAGCCTTAAATTTGTATTATCTACATTGAAACCATCATAACTAAAGAAGGTGAATGAATGAAATATTGTACATCGTGTGGAAAAGAATTGAGCATGAATAGCCTCTTTTGTTCAAACTGTGGAAACAATATGAAAAATGCCGCTTCTCCAGTGAAAACGCCTCCATCCACAATCTCATTACAAAAAGAGGAAGAGACCGTTATCCATTCTCGCACAGAAAAAAATAATAAAGGTTCGTTAAAGTGGCTCGCAATCGCTGCCATGTCGCTCATTGTCTTAGCAGCAGCTAGTTTTTTTGCCATTTCTACTCTGTTTAGCCCTGCTAAGGCGTTACAAAAAGTAAATGAACACTTCCTTCTCGAAAACAAACTTGAATTTTACAACAGTTTTAACATTCCAAACGGGACAGTTGGTGGCAAAGACGAATTTTATAGCGCAATGAAAAACTGGGATACAATTTACCCGTCGTTACAAACAGCGGTCGAAACGGATGATGTACCATTTGCCATTACCGACGCAAACGGCGAACGCATTTTATTAGCGACGGTGACAACCGATTTTGGCATCATCAAGAAGCTACAATTAGCGTATTCACCGAAAGAGTTGGCGTTAACCGTCGCTGAAAAGCAAACGTCCGTATCAGTCGACGGTCAAGAATTTTTAACGGTTGCTGACAACGAATCGTTTACCGTTCCGTTCATACCTGGGAAGTATAAACTAGCTGTCACAAGCGGCGAAAATAGCAAAGAAGACATTGTGTATGTCGAGCAGCAGAAAGAAAATAAATTTACAGTCGCACCATTTGAAACAGCAGCTAAAGTAGCTACACCTGTTACAGTAGTTCAAACTGCGCCAGTCGCTGTAGCAAAAGTAGAAAAAAAACCAGCATTGACGATGGACTCTTATTCAAATATTAACAGTATTTATAACTTCTTTGACTCGTTCCGTTCTGATTATGAATCGTCATTGTATTATATCGAGCCGTCGTATATACAATCGTATTTTTCTAACAATGCTCTTTATGGCGAATTTGAAAAGTTTATTAATGGGCATTACGCAATTCCTGGCTATGAATACACATTCGGCACAAATGACATTACGAAAATGGAACCAATTGATGCCAATTCTTTTTATGTGTACACATACGAAACGTTTTACTTCTATTCAGATGAGGATGGTACGTACTATTATGAACGTTCCAAACGTTACACAATGGCACATAATGGCGGGAATTTTAAAATTATTGCACTAAAAACGTTAAATACAGATAAATCTAAACAATAAATTCCATTTGATTGAGAAAGACATGCACCCTATGTCTTTCTCTTTTTGCTTTTGGTTGCTTTTCTCCGCGTTTCGCTTACAATGAAAAAGAACTTACATTTTACATCGAAAGAGAGGTGACACCTGCTGCAAGTCAACTTTTTGTAGCAGGCACTAACACATGTATCGTACAATTGAAGATTTCCAAGCAGATTGGGCAAAATCAGCAGAAGGCACAACGCGTGTATTTGAAGCATTAACGGACGACAAATTACATGTCGCAATCGCCGACGAGCACAACTCACTTGGCTGGTTAGCATGGCATTTAACGACGTCGCCATCATTTTTCGGCAACGTGCTAGCAACATTTGGCTTTGCACCAGTTGAAAACGCACAACAAACACCAGCATCAGCAGCTGACATCGTAGCGGCGTATAAACGTGTCGTACAAGACGTTACAGACAAAATGAACGCGTTAACAGATGAAGATTTAGTAAAGCCAAGTAATTTACCAGATGGCACGTTAAACGGTGGACTTTTACGTTTAATGATCGACCACCAAACACATCACCGTGGACAAATGACGGTATTATTACGTCAAGCAGATTTACCTGTACCAAGTGTGATGGGGCCAACGAAAGAAGACCAACAAGCTTAATCGAAAAAAAAACGTGTAGACGGCATGCCGTCTACACGTTTTTTTGTTTGAAACACGTTTTACATACTTTGCATCGGGTATTATATATCAAAATCCTATGCAGAAATAATGGCGCTAGTTGCAGCGTATTTTTGTTACATGTTCAAAAGGAGGGGAGCCAGTTCGTCAAATTTCGCAACATGATACATGTGAAGAACAAGTCACAGCATCATTTTTTGACGACGGAGTAACTATGAAAAATTTACCTTTAATGACACAGGAACTTAGCTTATATGCACATTCAGATACGTTGATTCATGAATTTAATGACGTGCTTGCTCGTCATATTGAGATGCTTCCCGATTATGAAAGCATCAGTCACACACAAGTTGATTATGTTGCAGCTGTTTTTAATTATTGGGTGCAACTCATTCACAGCTGTGAAGTACGCATTGCGAAAGTCAGTCGTGTCGTATTTCATGATTTGACGATTGCCCTGACGCAAACTGTTTGCCAGCACGAATTCGTACATGAATTTAAAGCACGCTTTCGTTCGCCTGACGAGCTGCTCATATTAGCACATTGTATTGTGAGCGAATTGTTGCTTGTCATTGAAGACATTATTCCTGAACATTTAGCAAAGCATTATGACTTAAGCAAATTTGACCAATCCTTTTATGCGTTTACCAATAGTGATTTAAGTCGCCCTGACCTTCAAATACTCAGCGATTTTCGTCAGGAAGTTTCAAGCAAGCTCAGTGATCGATCAACACGACGTCAGCTGAACGTTGCGATTTATGAAGCGACGAAAAAAACACGCCAAATACTGGCAAAACGACAATCATGCTAAACCATTTAGCAGCTCATATTTTGCCCGCTATCATCTAAGAATGAGACAACACTTCTCACATATATTAACAGCAGTATGCGCTGCTTATTTTTTACATCACGCTAGTCCGGCTGTGGTAACTGCACGATAAACTGACTGCCTGCGCCAAGCTCACTTTTCACATAAATCGTTCCATTATGCGCATATACAATTTCTTCGACAATGGCTAGCCCAAGCCCTGTGCCGTCCTTTTTTCGTGCCTCGTCTACACGATAAAAACGCTCAAACACTTGGGCGCGCTGTTTCTCTGTTAAGCCAATCCCCGTATCCTCCATACATATTGTAATATGCTGCGCGGTCGTTTGAAGCGTCACGCGCACTTCCCCACCTGCATTCGTATATTTAATCGCATTGCTCAATAAATTTTCCCACGCATTGTACAATAGCTCCTCATCACCAATGAATGTGACCGGTGCAAGCTCATATGACAACTCTATACCTTTTTCCTCCGCACGCCATAAATGATGACGAATTATCGTTTTCAACTGCACATCGAGCGCAATCGTCTTATGCTCGGACGGATAGCTCGCCTGCTCTAACGACGTTAACAACAGCAACTGCTTCGTTAAATTCGACAGTCGCTTCGATTCTTCCTCGATAATGCTCGCGTAGTGCTTTGCCTCACCTTGTACGTCTTGCTGTAGCAGCGATGCGTAACCTTGAATGTTCATAAGCGGAGACTGAAAATCGTGGCTCACATTCGAAATAAATGCTTTTCGTGCTTCGGCGTTATGGGCGAGTTGCTGCTGCATGCGCGTAAAGCTGTTCGCAAGCTCACCAATTTCATCATTGCGTGTGACGTTTAACGAATAGCTGAAATTTTCATTCGCAATCGCATGGGTCGCCTCCGTTAGCTGTGTAATCGGACGTATTAGTTTGCGCGTCATAAGCAGCACGCCTAAAAAGCTCACGATAAAAATGCCGACTAAAAAACTGCCGAGCATCATATGCATGTCAGAAAACAACATATCGTTATTCGGGCGTAAAAACATCGCATACGTTTCACCGCGGTACGTGACCGGCACGCCGACTGTATTTTGTAAGTCGTTTGAAAAATGCTCGATGAAAAAATAGGTGCCGTTAAATTGCTGAATGCCGTGATACACATCGCCAGCAAAAACCGTATCGAGCGCCTCATCTGAAATTATATGCTTTTGAAATGTCGTGCCAAACGCAAACATGTCACCTTGCTGACTAATGAGCTTCATTTGATACCCCATGCCACCGACTGACTGCAAATACGTCGTCGCCTGTGCTTCATCTGTAAAGTAGGCAGTCGTTTGCGCAATTTGCTCGGCTAGCTGTACGTTTTGCGCATCAAGCTTCTCTTTCGTCACGCTGTAATATACGACGTTTGCCAGCACGAAGCCCGCCACCGTACTAAGCAGTAAAATAACGAACGTCGCCACGCTTAGCTTTCGATATAACGTTTTCACTGCATCACCTCTAGCTTGTAGCCAATGCCGCGCACCGTTTGAATTTCAAGCGTCGCGCTGTATTTTTTTAGACGGTCGCGCACACGATTCATATGCGTATTTAACGTCAGCTCCGAATCCGCTTCCTCTCCCCAAATCTCCTCGATTAATAGCGAGCGCGGTGTTACCGATCCTGCGCGTTGAGCTAGCTGGGCGAGCAGCTCAAACTCCTTCATCGGCAAAATGACCGTCTTCTCGCCAATCGTCAACTCGTAATGCTCACGATCCATGCGCACGTTGCC